>JAICIT010000043.1 GCA_025960445.1 Bradyrhizobium sp.
ACCAGCATGATCCGGGCCTCACGCCAGCCAAACGCTCCTGATCAATGGCATGAAGAAAATGGCGACATTGATCGCAAATCCAAGGGTCCACAGGATCGAGCGCAGCGTCGGGCGGTTGCCGAGATAGGTGAAAACATAAGCAACTCTCACGATCAGGAACAAGACCGCAAGCTCATCGATCAGCCGTTGTGGGCCAAGGTGAAACTGAGCCAGCAACACGGCAACTGCAAAGAACGGGAACGCCTCGATCCCGTTCTGATGCGCGGCCAGTGCGCGCGAGCGGATGGGATCAGCATAGAATGAGGGGTCGCGCGGTCTGGAGTTATCGAATTGTCGAAACGCGATCCACTTTGGGGCGGCGATGGTGAGCAGGTAGAGCGCCAGTGTTCCGAAAATGCACCATTCGGCGATCGTCATGATCTATCCCCAACGCGCGGCAATGTTTCTGCTCGTGTCTTTGCAACAATAGCGAAACCGCGGTTATCTTGACAACAATGGCCCAACGCGCGAAGCCACGCTCGCTATGACGGCGGTTCTTCCCATCGAGACAGCCAACGCTGCGAGTGGGCTCAGGTCCGAACGCATCGGCGTGCTCCTGGTCAACCTTGGCACTCCTGACAGCGCGGACACCAAGGGCGTGCGCGTGTACCTGAAGGAATTTCTATCCGATCCCCGTGTCATCGAGGACCAGGGACTGTTGTGGAAGCTGGCGCTGAATGGCGTCATCCTGCGGGTTCGCCCCGCCCGCAAGGCCCGCGATTACCGGAAGATCTGGAACACGGAGAAGAACGAGTCACCACTCAAGACCATTACCCGTTCACAGTCCGACAAGCTCTCCGCCGCCATATCAGACGGCAACCGCGTGGTGGTGGATTGGGCGATGCGCTACGGCAATCCGTCGATCCAATCCCGCATTGACGCCCTCATGGCCCAGGGCTGCGAGCGGCTGCTGGTGGTGCCGCTCTATCCGCAATATTCGGCCGCGACCTCAGCCAGCGTCTGCGACGAGGTTTTCCGCGTGCTCGCAGGGATGCGCGCGCAACCGACCTTGAGGGTTACGCCGCCCTACTATCAGGATCCGGACTATATCGACGCCCTGGCAGTCTCGATCGATACGCATTTTGCCACGTTGCCGTTTGAGCCGGAGCTGATCGTGGCCTCATTCCACGGCATGCCACAGAAGTATGTCGATAACGGCGATCCGTACGAGAGGCAATGTATCGCGACCACGGAGGAGCTGCGCAAGCGCATGGGACTCGACGCCTCGAGGCTGTTGCTGACGTTTCAGTCGCGCTTCGGTTATGATGAGTGGCTGCAACCGTACACCGACAAGACGATGGAAAGGCTTGCCAAGGAGGGGGTGCGCCGGATCGCCGTGGTCACTCCCGGTTTTTCCGCCGACTGCCTGGAGACGCTGGAAGAAATCGCCCAGGAGAACGCCGAAATCTTCAGGCATAATGGTGGCGAGCAGTTTGCTTTTATCCCATGCCTGAACGACAGCGACGCGGGGATGGATGTTATCCGCCAACTGGTTTTGCGCGAACTTCAGGGTTGGATCTAATTCGTGGCGCTTATGGTTTGGCCCAAGGGTGAAGGGCAGGGAACTGAGCCTTCGAAGCGCCGAACTAGTCCTTCCGCTTGCTCCATCGCTCCGCAAACCGGTGAAGTGGCAGAAAGGTTTCCAACAACTCCCTGCCGATTGCGGTAAGGCCATATCCGATCGCGGGAATAAGTTCGACAAAGCCCGCCTGCCGCAGCTCCGACAGGCGCGTCTGTAACACGGTCGGTGAAGCTCCATCACAGGCGTCGCGCAACCCACGCGAGGTCAGCGGCCCTTCGCGCAGTTGCCACAGGATTCGCAGGCTCCAGCGCCGCCCCAACAGATCGAGCAGCGCCATGATAGGGCGGCCGGATTTTGAACCGCGCACGCCGCGTTTTTTCATGGCTGGACCACGTTCCGGCATCGAAGTCTCCCTTGCCGCGCTACAAATAACGTAGCACAGTGCTACTGTTAATGTAGCACAGGAGCAAACCATGTCACGCATTGCACCGCTCGAGCCGCCGTATGATCCGGAAACCCAGTCTCACTTCGACCGGATCATGCGGGGCGCGCCACCGCTGATGCTATTTCGGGTGATCGCCGGCAACGCCCGAGCGTGGGAGAAATTCCGCGCAGCCAGCCTGCTGGACCGCGGTCCGCTTTCACTGCGTGAGCGCGAGATTGTCATCGACCGCACCTGCGCGCTGACCGGATGCGAATACGAGTGGGGCGTGCATGTCGCCACGTTCGCGGAGGCGGCGCATCTCACGGGCGAACAGGTCCGCGCCACGGTGCTGGGGGGCGCCGATGCATCGTGCTGGTCGGAGAGCGAACAAGCCCTGATCGCCGCCGTCGATGCGCTGCATACCCGCGCCACGCTGAGTGAGGCGGAATTCAAGGCCATCTCGGCGCACTACGACGATGCAAAGATCCTGGAAATCATCCTGCTCTGCGGATTTTATCGCACCGTCTCATATTTCGCGAATGGCCTTGCTCTGCCGCTCGAGCAGGGGGGCGCGCGATTTCCTGCGCCCCATACTTAGCGGACCCGCCCGCGGCAAGACCATCGAAATCGGAAGACTGGAAAAGCGTTACGCCACTCCGGCGCGCAGCACGTCATGAACGTGAACGATGCCAACCGGCCTCTTGCCCTCTGCCACAATCAGCACTGTCACGGCGGGCTTGGAAGAGTTGAGGGTCTCCAGCATTTCGGTGGCGAGCATGCCGGGAGCAATCGTCCGGGGATTCTTGGTCATCACCTCGTCCACCAGCGCGGTCATCAGGTCGGGTCGCATGTGACGGCGCAGGTCGCCATCCGTGATGATGCCGGCGATATCGCCGCTGGGGTCGACGATGCACACGCAGCCAAATCCTTTTGAGGACATCTCAACCAGCGCGTCGGACATTTGGGCGCCAAGCGGCTTTACGGGGATCGCCTCCCCGGTATGCATGATGTCCCGGACGAATTTAAGCATCGCGCCCAACTTGCCGCCCGGATGGAAATTCGCGAACTCCAGCGCCGTGAAGCCGCGCCCTTCCAGCAACGCGATCGCGATCGCGTCACCGATCGCCGCCTGCATCAGCGACGAGGTCGTCGGCGCCAGATTGTGCGGACAGGCCTCGCGCGCCTTCGGCAGTTCGAGCACGATGCGCGCCGCCTCGCCCAGCGAGGAGGTTGCGCTTGAAGTCACCGCGATCATCGGTATCGCGAAACGGCTGGAATAGTTGACCAGGTTTTTCATTTCCGGCTGCTCGCCGGACCACGACAGCGCGATGATGACGTCGTCCGGCGTGATCATGCCGAGGTCGCCATGGCCGGCCTCCGCGGCGTGCACAAAAAAGGCAGGCGTGCCGGTCGAAGCGAGGGTCGCGGCGATCTTGCGCGCCACATGCCCCGACTTGCCCAGCCCTGTGACGATGACGCGGCCCTTGGCGTTGCGGATAATGTCGACTGTGTCGGCGAAAGCGACCCCGAGCGGACCTTGAAGCGCGGCGGTGAGCGCGCTGACACCGCTGATGCCCGCATCGAGCGTGCGCAACGCTGATTGGACGGCATCCGCGGCTGTCCCGGATGATTTCGCCATCAGCGGTTTTGAATTAGCCATTTCAGATTCCGACGGGGAGGTTGGCGATGCGTTCGCGCCGCGAGCCCTCTTAGCACGGACCCTCCCGCGATGCGACGCGCTGAGGCGATGTTCAACGGCTCATTAACCATAATTGTTTTAACTCCATTAACCACGTTTCCCGCGGAGGCGCGGAACTAGGCCGACAAGCCTATGAAGTTGTTGGAGTAATTTGAATCGTGATTTTGGGTCCCGCAACGGGCCGCCGCATGCGCGTGACCGCCTTACGCGCGGTTTTGTTGTGTCTTGCGCTGATATTGCTCGACGACCGCCTGTTGCACGCCCAAACGCTCACGCCTGACCTGTTCAGTCCGACGCGCGATGCATTCGTGCCGCCGTTTGATTCGCCACTGCGACGCAGCGCCGATAACAGCGATCCGCTCAACGGTCCCCGGGTTCGCCGCCAAACGGGTTCGCTCGCGAATTCGCGCATCGGCCAGATCGGTATTGGTGCCGCCAGCGGTGCTTCAGGCTCCGGCTTCGATTCGCTCAATCGCGCACGCAAAAGGCCGAAGCTGTATCCGGGCCAGCCCAAGCCGAAACTGTCGGGCGCCGCGGGCAACCCCATACCTGCGATTCCGGCGGGCCGGCTTTCGGTGCCGCCATCCGAGGGCGCGCACAAGACGCCGATCGCCCCGGCGATGGCAGGCACGGTGATCGGACAGCCGCCGCGCAAGAGGCTGAAGATCGACGACGATCCATTCGGCGCTGTCGGCGATTACGCTGGCAGCTTCCTGATCAAGTCGGCGCTCGAACTGGGTGGCGGCTATGACAGCAATCCCGCTCGCATTGCCGTCGCAAAGGGATCGCCGTTCTACGTGGTGGCCCCGGAATTTCTCGCGGTCTCCGATTGGGAGCGCCACGCCGTCGTCGCCGATCTCAGGGGTTCGTTCACCGGTTACGGCGAGACTTTTCCGCCGCCCACAAACGGCACCATTGCTTCGGCGCCGACCAATCTCGACCGGCCGGATTTTACTGGCCATATCGACGGCCGTCTCGATGTCAGCAGCGACACTCGTCTGATGGCGCAGCTTCGGTTGCGTGTCGCAACCGACAATCCCGGCAGCCCCAACATCCAGGCAGGGCTCGCAAGCTATCCCGTTTACAGCACGCTCGGCGGCACCTTCGGCGCCGACCAGACGTTTAACAGGCTGCAGCTTTCCGCCGGCGGCATGATCGAGCGCACCGTCTATACCGACTCAAAACTTACTGATGGAACATCGACCAGCAACGACGATCGAAATTTCAACCAGTACGGCGGCGTCGGCCGCGTCAGCTACGATTTGTTACCGGGCGTAAAGCCGTTCGGCGAAATCGAGGGCGACAGCCGCCTGCATGATCTGCAGCTCGACCGCAATGGCTACCAGCGTAATTCGTCCGGCGGGTATGCCAAGCTCGGTTCGTCGTTTGAGTTCTCGCGGCTGCTGACCGGTGAAATCTCGGCCGGTTACGCCGTGCGCGACTACGTCGATCCTCGTCTGAAGCGGCTGCAGGGCCTTCTAGTTGCTTCTTCACTGATCTGGACGGCGACGCCGCTGACCACGGCGAAATTCTCTTCCGCCACCTCGATCGACGAGACAGTCGTTCCGGGCGTTTCCGGCGTGCTGACGCACACCTACACGGTCGAGGTCGATCATGATTTTCGTCGCTGGCTTACCGCGATTGGAAAGTTCACCTATGGCACCTACCAGTATCAAGGCGACAACCGGTTCGACCGCACCTACACGGTCGCGGGCAATTTGATCTACAAGATGACTCGAAACTTCTGGATCAAGGCCACGTTGCGGCGTGATGTCCTCAACTCCAATATAGTCGGCGCGAGTTCGGCCGCGACGGTGATGATGCTTGGTGTGAGAATGCAGAACTGAGGCGTTGTTGGCGCTCTCACCTCGGCAGGTTCGTCGCTCCCATCAAGAACTGGTCGATCGCACGCGCGCACAAGCGGCCTTCGCGGATCGCCCAGACGACGAGTGATTGGCCCCGGCGCATGTCGCCGGCGGAGAACACATTCGGCACCGAGGTCTGATAGTCCGACGTGTTCGCGCGCACATTGCCGCGCGGATCGAGATCGACCGCAAGCGTCTTTAGCAGGCCTTCATGCACCGGGTGGACGAAACCCATTGCCAGCAGCACCAGCTCCGCATCGATCTCGAATTCGCTTCCCGCAATCGGCTTGAACTTGTCGTCGACGTGCACGCAATGCAGCTTCTTCACCTTGCCGTTTTCGCCCGAGAACCGTTGCGTCAGCACGGCGTATTCACGCTTGGCGCCCTCAGCCTGACTTGACGAGGTCCGCATTTTCAGAGGCCAATTCGGCCAGGTCAGGCCCTTGTCCTCATGCTCGGGCGGAGCCGGCATGATTTCGAGCTGCGTTACAGAGAGCGCGCCTTGCCGGAACGAAGTGCCGATGCAATCCGAACCGGTATCGCCGCCGCCGATCACCACCACATGTTTGCCGTTGGCGAGAATGTCGGCGACGCCGCCGAGCGGTTCATTGGACACGCGGCGGTTCTGTTGCGGCAGGAAATCCATCGCGAAATGAATGCCATCGAGATCCCGGCCGGGAATCGGGAGGTCGCGCGCGGCTTCCGCCCCGCCGGCCAGTGCCAGCGCATCATATTGGTTCAGCATCTCACGCGCATTGGCGCCGACATGGACGCCGTAGTGAAATGTCACGCCCTCGGCTTCCATCTGCGTCACCCGACGGTCGACGACATGCTTCTCCATCTTGAAATCGGGAATTCCGTACCGAAGCAGGCCGCCGGCCTTGGCGTATTTCTCGAACACGTGCACGTCGTGGCCGGCGCGTGCGAGTTGCTGCGCGCAGGCAAGCCCCGCCGGGCCGGAGCCGACGATCGCCACCTTCTTGCCGGTCTTGTGCGCCGTTATCTCCGGTTTGACCCAGCCGTTATCCCAGGCGCGATCGGCGATCGCGCATTCGATCGTTTTGATCGTGACCGGATTGTCATCGATATTGAGTGTGCAAGACGCTTCGCAGGGGGCGGGACAGATACGCCCGGTGACTTCGGGGAAATTGTTGGTCGAATGCAGGTTGCGCGATGCTTCTTCCCAATTGTCCTGATACACCAGATCGTTGAAATCGGGAATCTGGTTGTTGACTGGACAGCCCGGCGTGCCCGGCGCGACCGAACCGGTGCCGTGGCAATAGGGAATGCCGCAATTCATGCAGCGCGCGGCCTGATCGCGGGTTTCCTTGTCGCTCAAGGGAACGACGAACTCGCGATAGTTCTTGATGCGCTCAGGTACCGGCGCGTATTTGCGATCGTGCCGTTCGATCTCCAGAAATCCCGTAATCTTGCCCATTAAACCGCAACGCCCCCGAACACTTGCTCGTCATTCCGCTTGCGTTTCGCAGCTTCGCACCGCTGGAACGACGCCCGATTTTTCTCTTCCGTCATCCTAAGGGAAAGGCGGCTTCGCCGTCTCGAAGGATGAAGTCCGTTTATTTACGCCCCGATCGCGATCTTCGGCTCGGCGTCGGCGTTGGCCTTCAATTCCTTTAGCGCGCGGCGGTATTCCACCGGCATCACTTTGCGGAATTTCGGCAACCATTGTTTCCAGTTTGCCAGAATTTCCGCGGCGCGCCTGGAGCCCGTCAACTTGGCGTGCCGGGTGATCAGGATGTGCAGCCGCTCGATATCGGACTCCAGCAGATTGCCGAACACGTCGACCCGGCCGTGAGCCTCGAGGTCGCCCATCGCGTGATAGGCATTCTCGTTGACCATTTCTTCTGAGAAGACCGGCTCGAGTTCGATCATTGCCATGTTACAGAGCCTGGGGAAATCACCGCTCTCGTCCAGCACGTAGGCGACGCCGCCAGACATGCCTGCCGCGAAGTTGCGTCCGGTCTTGCCGAGCACAACCACGATCCCACCGGTCATGTACTCGCAGCAATGATCGCCAGCGCCCTCGACCACTGCGATAGCGCCGGAGTTGCGCACCGCGAAACGCTCGCCGGCGATGCCGCGGAAATAGCATTCGCCCTCGATCGCGCCATACATCACGGTGTTGCCAACGATGATGGACTCTTCCGGCACGATACCCGAATTGTGCGGCGGCCTGACGATGATGCGGCCGCCTGACAGGCCCTTGCCGACATAGTCATTGGCCTCGCCTTCAAGGTCGAAGGTGATGCCGCGCGCCAGCCAGGCGCCGAACGCCTGGCCCGCGGTGCCCTTGAAGCTCACCTGGATCGTATCGTGCGGGAGGCCGGCATGGCCGTAAATCCTGGCTACCGTTCCGGACAGCATCGCGCCGGCGCTGCGGTCGGTGTTGTTGATCTCCATATCGATCTTCACCGGCGCGCCGCGATCCAGCGCGGCCTGCGCGTTGTCGATCAGCCGGCGATCGAGCACGGCTTCCAGATGGTGGTTCTGCGCTTCCGCGTGATAGATCTTCTGGCCCGACACCTCTTTTTGGCGGACGAACAGCTTGGAGAAGTCGAGACCCTTGGCCTTCCAGTGCGCTACCAGCGTCGACTGGTCGAGCATCTGGGTCTGGCCGACCATCTCATTGAAGGTGCGGTACCCGAGCGAGGCCATGATCTCGCGCACTTCTTCGGCCACAAAGAAGAAATAGTTGATGACGTGCTCGGGCTGACCCGTAAAGCGCTTGCGTAGCACGGGGTCTTGCGTAGCAACGCCAACCGGGCAGGTATTGAGATGGCACTTGCGCATCATGATACAGCCGGCCGCGATCAGGGGCGCGGTGGCAAAGCCGAATTCATCGGCGCCAAGTAGTGCACCGATCACCACGTCGCGCCCGGTACGGAAGCCGCCGTCGACCTGCACCACGATGCGGCTGCGCAGCCGCTCGCGCACGAGTGTCTGATGCGTTTCGGCCAGCCCAATTTCCCACGGCGAGCCGGCGTGCTTGATTGAGGTGAGGGGAGAGGCTCCGGTGCCGCCCTCGAAACCAGCGATGGTGACGTGGTCGGCGCGCGCCTTTGCAACCCCGGCCGCAACCGTGCCCACGCCGATCTCGGAAACGAGCTTCACCGAGACCTGTCCCTCGGGGTTGACGTTTTTGAGGTCGTAGATGAGTTGCGCGAGATCCTCGATCGAATAGATGTCGTGGTGCGGTGGCGGCGAGATCAAGCCGACGCCCGGCGTGGAGTGCCGGACCTTCGCGATCGTCGCGTCGACCTTGTGGCCGGGCAATTGCCCACCTTCGCCGGGCTTTGCGCCCTGCGCCATCTTGATCTGCATCATGTCAGCGTTGACCAGATATTCGGTGGTGACGCCGAAGCGGCCGGAGGCAACTTGCTTGATCGCCGAGCGCATCGAATCGCCGTTCGGCATCGGCTTGAACCGATCGGCCTCTTCGCCGCCTTCGCCGGTATTGGACTTGCCGCCAATCCGGTTCATTGCAATCGCCAACGTCGTGTGCGCCTCGCGCGAGATCGAGCCGAACGACATCGCGCCAGTGGCAAAGCGCTTCACGATCTCCCTGGCCGGCTCGACCTCGTCGAGCGGAACGGGCTTGCGCTTTTCGTCTTCGGCACTCCTGATCTTGAACAGGCCGCGCAAGGTCAACAGCCGCTCCGACTGCTCGTTGAGGATTCTCGCAAACGCCCTGTAACGCTCCTGCGAATTTCCGCGCACCGCGTGCTGCAGCGTGGATACCGACTCGGCTGTCCATGCGTGATCCTCGCCGCGGGTGCGGTAGGCATATTCGCCTCCGACATCCAAGGCGCTCTTGTAGACCGGCGCATCGCCGAATGCGTCGGCGTGACGGCGCGTGGTTTCCTCCGCGATTTCGGCCAAGCCCACGCCCTCGATCCGGGTGTGGGTGCCGACAAAATACTTTGAGACGAAATCCGCTTTCAATCCGACCGCGTCGAAGATCTGCGCGCCGCAATAGGACTGATAAGTCGAGATCCCCATCTTCGACATCACCTTCAACAGGCCCTTGCCGATCGACTTGATGTAGCGCTTGACGATTTCATAATCATCCAGCGCCGATGGCAGTCGATCCTTCAGAGCGATGATGGTCTCAAACGCGAGATAAGGGTTGATCGCCTCGGCGCCATAACCGGCCAGGCAAGCGAAATGATGCACTTCGCGCGGCTCGCCGGATTCCACCACCAGCCCGACGGAGGTGCGCAAACCGGTGCGGATCAAGTGATGATGCACGGCGGCGCAGGCGAGCAACGAGGGTATCGGGATTCGATCCGAGCCCGCCATGCGGTCGGACAGGATGATGATATTGACGCCCTCGCGAACGGCGGCTTCGGCGCGCGCGCATAATTCGTCGAGCACCTGTTCGAGCCCGGCCGCGCCAAGCCCGGCATGGAAGGTGGTGTCGAGCGTTCGCGACTTGAAATGGGTGTCGGCGATTTCCGAAATCGAGCGGATTTTTTCCAGATCGGCGTCGGTCAGGATCGGTTGGCGCACTTCGAGACGCTTGGTGCCAGCCATGCCCTGCAGATCGAACAGGTTCGGCCGCGGCCCGATGATCGAAACCAGGCTCATCACCAGCTCTTCGCGGATCGGATCGATCGGCGGATTGGTGACCTGCGCGAAGTTCTGCTTGAAATAAGTGAATAACTGCTTCGGCCGATCCGACAATGCCGAGATCGGCGTGTCGTTGCCCATCGATCCGTTGGCCTCTTCACCGGTTGAGGCCATCGGCGTCATCAGGATGTTGATGTCTTCCTGGCTGTAGCCGAACGCCTGCTGCCGATCGAGCAGCGGCAGGTTGGAGCGGATCCCTTGGGTGGGCGCATCCGGCAATTCTTCCAGCACGATCTGCGTGCGGTCGAGCCACTTGCGATAGGGATGGCTGCGCGCCAGCGAAGCCTTGATCTCGTCATCGGGAATCAGCCGGCCTTGCTCGAGGTCGACCAGCAGCATCTTGCCCGGCTGCAATCGCCACTTGGTGACGATCTGCTCC
>JAICIT010000044.1 GCA_025960445.1 Bradyrhizobium sp.
GCTCTGGCGCCAGGCTTCACGGGGCATCCGACCCTGCAACTGGCGATCGATGATGCTCGCCTGATGCTGCCCTATCTTGCTTTTGCAGGTCCGGTCACCGTGATGATGGCGCTCTTGAATGCGCAACATCGATTTGCGCTCACCGCCTTCTCCCCGCTGCTGTTTAACCTCAGCTTGATTGCTGTGATGCTCGGGCTGCTGGGGTTTCGACACGACCCGGCTACTGCTGCGCGAGTAATCGCAGTTACAGTCGGAGCGGCCGGGCTGCTGCAACTGACTATTCTGCTCGTGCGCCGCGGCAGCAACGCTCCCCACCCGTTACGGATTTCGTTTGACGCGCAGATGCGCAGCTTTCTCGCCACGGCAATTCCGGGAATGCTCGCCAGTTGCGGGCCGCAACTGCTGATCATCGAAGGCGCCGTGATCGCGTCGAGTTCGCCCTCCGCGATATCGTGGCTGTATTTCGCCAATCGCCTGGTCGAGCTGCCGCTGGGCATTGTCGGCGTTGCCATGGGCACAGTGCTGGTGCCGGAACTAACGCGTGCGCTGCGCAGCGACGATCGAACAGCCGTTGCCCACACGCAATCGCGCGCACTCGAGCTCGCGGCGGGACTGGTATTGCCTGCAATGCTCGGCCTGATCGTGCTGAGCGAGCCCGTTGTCCGGATGCTGTTTCAGCACGGCGCCTTCACCGCATCGGATAGTGCCGATACGGCGCAGATATTGATCTGGCTCGCGCTCGGCCTGCCCGCTCACGTGCTGGTCAAGACACTGTCGCCGGCATTCTTTGCACGCCAGGATACGCTGACACCTTTGATGGCCACGCTGAAAGGATTGGCGGTCGCGATCGTCCTGGCTGTCGTCCTCAACCAGATAGCCGGCCCGTCCGGCATCGCCGCCAGCGTCGCCTGTGGCGCCTGGAGCAGTGCGCTGGCCTTGATCCGGCGCGGTGCGGCGACATTCGGTTTCTCGATCGATGCCGTGGCGCGGCGGCGGCTGGCGCGCATAATCCTGGCGGCGGCGGCAATGGGCGGCCTGTTGTGGGCGTCGGCGCGGCTGGTCCTGGCAACAGAGGTGCATGCTCTCGCCAACGCCGCAGTTCTGATGATGCTGATCGCAGGCGCGGTGGCGATTTACGGCCTGCTTCTGGTCTTGTTGGGCGTCATCAGCTGGGACGAAGCACTTATCGGCCTCAGGCAAAACGCGCGCTCCGACTTGCGCGACCATGGCCCACGTGGCATGTGACGGCGCGCCGCGCCCTTGCCAATTGATGGCGCGACGACAGGCAGGCGCGGGAAGCTGATCATGGCATTCGTTGAGCGGGTTTTTTCAGGCGTCCAACCGACCGGCAATCTGCATCTGGGCAATTACCTCGGTGCCATCGTTAATTTTGTTAAGCTGCAGGAAACGCATAATTGCCTGTACTGCGTGGTCGACATGCACGCGCTGACTCAGCCGGTTTCGGTGTGGGGCGGCCCGGCGGAACTGGCGCGCAACACCAGGGAAGTCACCGCCGCGTTCATCGCCAGCGGCATCGACGCGAAAAAGCACATCGTGTTCAATCAGAGCCAGGTGTCCGGCCATGCAGAACTGGCGTGGATCTTCAATTGCGTTGCACGGGTCGGTTGGCTGAACCGCATGACGCAGTTCAAGGAGAAGGCCGGCAAGGACCGCGAGAATGCGTCCGTCGGTCTGTACGATTATCCCGTGCTGATGGCGGCGGATATTCTGCTCTATCGAGCTACGCACGTTCCGGTCGGCGAGGACCAGAAGCAGCATCTTGAGCTCTCGCGCGATATCGCGCAGAAATTCAACAACGATTTTGGCGACTCGATACGCAGCCATGGCTTCAATGAGGGATTGTTCTTCCCGCAGCCGGAGCCACTGATTACTGGCCCGGCAACACGAGTGATGTCGCTGCGCGATGGCACCAAGAAGATGTCGAAATCGGATTCTTCAGATAACTCGCGCATCAATCTGACCGATGACGCCGACATCATTGCGCAGAAGATCAGGAAGGCAAAGACTGATCCGGAACCACTGCCGTCGGAGGAAAAAGGTCTTGAGGCGCGCCCGGAGGCTGACAATCTCGTCGGCATCTTTGCCGCGCTGTCGGGCCGGACCAAGTCCGACGTCCTTGTCGAATTTGGCGGCGGCCAGTTTTCAAATTTCAAGAATTCACTGGTCGAGCTCTGCGTCGCAAAGCTATCGCCGATCGCCGCCGAGATGAAACGGCTGGTCGCGGATCCCGGCTACGTCGATTCGATCCTGATCGAGGGAGCAAACCGCGCCCGCGATATCGCTGCCGAGACCATGAAATCGACCAAGGACATCGTCGGTTTCGTCCGGAAACACTGATTTCGGCGATTTGCGCGGCTTGTTAGCTTTCAATCAGCAACCGCTCCATTGGTGAACGCCGCTCGCGCTGCGCTTGTCGAGCATGGCTGGGTCATGGCAGCATAGGGTCCGCTTGGCAGCACCGGGACATGCATGACCAAACAGCGACGAAGCTATGAGACGGGTCACAAGCCAAAATGTCTGGTTATCGTAGATGACACCGCGGAATGGGACCGCGCGGTCTATTACGCCAGCCGCTGGGCGATCCGGGCCGCTGGCGGCGTGGTAATGCTGCGCATCATCGAGACAGAAGACCAGAACCAGCAATGGCTCGGGGTCGCTGAGGTGATGCGCGCCGAGGCCCACGAGGAGGCCAACGCCGCGCTTGATCGCGCCGCCGGCCGAGCGAATGGGATTGCCGCGATTACGCCCGAACGCGTTATCCGCGAAGGCGATCCGGCTGAGCAGATCATCGACGTTATAGATAACGACGTCGATATTTCGATGCTGGTGCTGGCGGCCAATCCGGGACCCGAAGGTCCCGGCCCACTGATCACGATCATGGCCAAGACGGTCGGCTCGTTCCCGATTCCGGTTACCATCGTGCCAGGCGATCTGAGCGACGAGGCGATCGACGCGTTGTCCTGATCCGTGTCATGCGCTTATGTTTTCCGGCCTTAGACGTTTGATACCGCTGCGGAAACCCTGCTCCGCACCCCTTGATCGTGCATCCGCGGTCGCCATCTGCTAGGTATCGCTCACGCGCCGGCCTTGAACCGGCGACGCCGGAGAAACCCATGTTCATCCAGACCGAAGCCACCCCTAATCCCGCCACCCTCAAGTTCATTCCGGGGCGTATCGTCCTCGACAGCGGCACCATGGAATTTACCAGCCGCGAATCCGCGGCGCGCTCGCCACTGGCGGAGCGATTGTTCAGCATTCCCGGCGTGA
The DNA here is from genome assembly GCA_025960445.1 of Bradyrhizobium sp. Taxonomy (GTDB): domain Bacteria; phylum Pseudomonadota; class Alphaproteobacteria; order Rhizobiales; family Xanthobacteraceae; genus Bradyrhizobium. Next base: position 3,289 of record JAICIT010000044.1, read on the forward strand.
CCAGCGTGTTCTACGGCTCCGATTTCGTCACGGTGACGAGAGACGGGAGCGACTGGCAACACATGAAACCGGCAATCCTCGGCGCCATCATGGAACACTATATGTCAGGCGCGCCGCTGCTCGCCGATGGCACCGTCGCAAATGACGACGCAGCCGATGAGGACGACGAATTCTTTAACGAAGCGGACGCCGAGACGGTGGAGATGATCAAGGATCTGATCGAAACCCGGGTGCGTCCGGCTGTCGCCAACGACGGCGGCGACATTACTTTTCGTGGATTCAAGGATGGCGTCGTCTATCTCAACATGAAGGGTTCCTGCTCAGGATGCCCGTCATCCACAGCGACTCTGCAGCACGGCATTCAGAATCTGCTGCGACATTTCGTGCCGGACGTGGTCGAAGTCCGGCCGATGTGATGCCGGCAGCGGCGGACAGCGCGGCCCCATGCTGATCCTGGCCATCGATACCGCGCTGGATGCCTGCTCCGCCGGCGTTCTCGACGCTGACGCGGGCCAGCTGATCGCGCTGGAATCGCAACCCATGAAACGCGGTCACGCCGAAGCACTGATGCCGCTGATCCAACGGGTGATGGACCAATCCGGCATCGCTTTCGCAACTCTCGACCGAATAGCGGTTACCACCGGTCCCGGCAGCTTCACCGGACTTCGGGTCGGACTTTCGGCTGCGCGCGGGATTGGATTGGCGGCGCACAAGCCGGTGGTCGGACTGACCACGCTGACTGCCTATGCCGCTCCGATCGTCGGCCAAAACGCCGAACAGCCGATCATCTCGGCGATCGATGCGCGGCACGATCACGTTTATTTTCAGGTGGTCGCCGGCAACGGCGCCTCGCTGGTCCTGCCGCAAGTTGCATCAATTGACGCGGCACTCGACGCCTCGCGTTTCGGCGCGCCATATCTGGTCGGTAACGCCGCCAACATTCTGGCGGACCGCTGGCCCACCGATGCGCCGCAGCCATTAAAAGTGGACCCGCAACCGGCGCCGGATATCGCCTGGGTCGCGTGGCTGGGCGCTGCCGTCAGCCCCGACACCCCGTCGCCGCGACCGTTCTATTTGCGAGCGCCCGACGCCAAACCGCCAGCCGACCCGCTGGTTAGATCGTCCCTGTCATCGCAGCCATGATGGCGTGGCTCTCTGAAATGTGGAGCGGCGGAACCGCGGCGGTCGAGCCGGCAACCCTGCGCGATGCCCCCCGTTTGGCGCAGTTGCACGCCGCCTCATTTCACCGAGGTTGGAGCGAAAGCGAATTCGAGGCCATGCTGACCGAGCGCAACACGCTGGTGCATCGCCTGAGAGTCGGACGCAAGATTATCGGTTTTGCGGCTTCACGGATGGCGGCGGACGAGGCCGAAATTCTTTCGGTTGCGATTGCCGGGAGCCATCGCGGCCGCGGCTTCTCGCATAGCCTATTGCTGACGCATCTCGGCCATCTCGCCGGGCGCGGCGTACGCAGCGTGTTCCTCGAAGTCGAGGAACATAATCAGCCGGCGCGGCGGCTCTATGAGCGCGCGGGATTTGCAATCGCAGGGCGCCGCGAGCGCTATTATCACCAGGACGGTGGAAAAGAATTGAATGCCGTTCTGATGCGCCGCGACTTGTCGTGACCCCCGCGCGGTGGCACAAGGGACATAGAGTTCTATTGATAAAAATGCGATCCGGTCTACGTGGGATCGAAGCTCCATCTAAATCAAGCGGCGTATAATTCGTGGTCGCACCGCTTACAAGCTCTGATCGGGCCTGAGGACATGCGTTGGACGAACTTGCGCTGCTAGGCGAAGGCAATATCCGATGACCGCACTGAAAACCCCGCCTGCGTCCAAGGCAACCGGAATCGAAGCCCGTTGCGCCGCCACCGGTATGCGCATGACCGAACAGCGCCGCGTTATCGCGCGAGTCCTGGCGGAAGCAGCCGATCATCCCGATGTTGAGGAGCTTTACCGGCGTTGCGTTATCGTGGACGACAAGATTTCAATTTCAACCGTATACCGAACGGTGAAACTGTTCGAGGACGCCGGAATTATAGAACGGCATGACTTCCGCGAGGGCCGCGCCCGCTACGAGCAAATGCGTGATAGCCATCACGATCATCTGATCAATCTGCGCGACGGCAAGGTGATCGAATTCACCAACGAAGAAATCGAAAAGCTGCAGGCCGAAATTGCCCGCAAGCTCGGCTACAAACTCGTCGATCACCGGCTGGAATTGTACTGCATTCCGCTGGACGACGACAACTCCTGAGCTTGCAAGGTTTGTCCTCAAAATTTGACCTTGTCATTTTCGACTGCGATGGCGTGCTCGTCGACAGCGAAGTCATTTCGTGCCGCGCGCATTCTGAAATGCTGACGCGTCACGGTTATCCCATCACCTCCGATGAGGTGCTTGCCCGATTTCTCGGCGTCTCGGATCGCGAGGCGCGATCGATCATCGAAGCTGAACTTGGCCGCAGTCTGCCGGATGATTTTGAAACTCAGGTCAAGGAAGCCACGCTGCAATTCTATGCGGGCGATCTGCAGGCGATTTCCAATGTCGGCGAAGCGATCGGATCGATTGCACTGCCAAAGTGCGTGGCTTCCAGCGGCACGCCCGAGAAAATTCAGCACGGGCTTGTCTGCGCCGGGCTGTACGATCTGCTCGCCCCGCATATTTTCTCCGCCTCACAGGTCGCGCGCGGCAAGCCTGCACCGGATCTGTTTCTGTTCGCCGCCGAACAGATGCAGGTGACGCCGTCACGATGCGTCGTGATCGAGGACAGTCTGCCTGGCGTGGCCGCCGCCCGGGCCGCCGGCATGATCGTGCTCGGCTTCCATGGCGGCAGCCATTGCCGCGCCGGTCACGGCGATGCCCTGCGCAACGGGGGCGCGCAGATGATTTTCGACGATATGCGGCGATTGCCCGCTCTCATCCTGGATTTTCAGGCGCATTGACCGGCCCTCGCACGAGACAGCGATACGGGTCGGAAAAGGCTGGTTCTGCGCGATTCCGCGTGACCCTGCCGCTGGAATGATGGCCTCACACACTGGCTTTTCGCCGCTTTAGGCTATATTTGAGGCCGGCGCCGCCATGACGGCATTTCACGCACAGCACTCAGGTTCCATGAACCCGCCGCGCAAGCTGCATATCAAGTCCTATGGCTGTCAGATGAACGTCTACGATGCCCAGCGCATGGTGGACACGCTCGCGCCGGAGGGTTTCGTCGAGACGCCGACCGCCGAGGATGCCGATCTCGTAATTCTCAACACCTGTCACATCCGGGAAAAGGCTTCCGAAAAGGTGTACTCGGAACTGGGTCGGCTGCGCCTCGTCAAACAGGAGGCTGCGCGTAACGGCAAGCGCATGAATATTGCCGTGGCCGGGTGTGTCGCCCAGGCGGAGGGCGAGGAGATCATCCGACGCGCCCCGGTCGTTGACGTCGTCGTTGGCCCGCAAAGCTATCATCATCTGCCGCAACTGCTGGAACACGCAAAAAGCCGCGGCCGTGCGCTGGAGACCGATTTTCCGGTCGAGGACAAGTTTGGTTTTTTGCCCCCGCCGCGGCCTGAGGCGATTCGCGCCCGCGGTATTTCGTCGTTCGTGACGGTGCAGGAAGGCTGTGACAAATTCTGCACGTTCTGCGTCGTGCCCTACACGCGCGGCACCGAAGTATCGCGCCCGGTCACGAAGATCGTCGATGACGTGCTCAGACTTGCCGATCACGGGGTGCGCGAGATCACGCTGATCGGCCAGAACGTCAACGCCTATCACGGCGAGGGACCTGATGGGCGAACCTGGTCACTCGGAGGATTGCTGCACGCTGTCGCGGATATTCCCGGCATCGTACGCCTGCGCTACTCGACCAGCCATCCTCGCGACGTCGATGATGCCCTGATCGCAGCTCATCGCGATGTGCCGGCGGTGATGCCGTTCGTGCACCTGCCGGTGCAATCCGGTTCGGACCGGATTCTTGCGGCGATGAACCGGAGGCATACTGCAGATGATTACCGCCGGGTTATCGAGCGGTTTCGCCTCGCCAGCCAAAACATCGCGTTTTCATCGGATTTCATCGTCGGTTTCCCCGGCGAAACCGAGGAAGATTTTCGGGCCACCCTCGCGCTTGTCACGCAAATCGGATACGCTGGCGCTTATTCGTTCAAATATTCGCCGCGGCCGGGGACGCCGGCTGCGGACATGCAGGAGACGATTTCAGCGGCTGAGATGGATGAGCGATTGGTGCGGCTTCAGGAATTGATCGACAGCCAGCAATCAGCCTTCAATCAGGCTGCGATTGGCAACACGGTCGATGTGCTGTTCGAACGCTCGGCGCGCAATCCCGGTCAGATCGTCGGCCGCACAGCGTATCTTCAGCCCGCGCATGTCATGGCATCCGCTGATCTGATCGGGCAGGTGCTGCCGGTGAAGATAGAAAGCCTCGAGCGCTACAGCCTGCTCGGCCAGCTCGTGCCTTCATCGAACAACCGCGGCACACCACCTGCAGCTTCCAGGATGGCATCTGCTCAAACCACCAATTCTCAAATGACGACGGGAGCCTGAACCCTTGCCCAAAAGCGCATCGGATTCGCCTTCGCTCGCTCCCAGCCGCAAACTCGACCGCGACATGCAAATGCCACCCGAGACGCAAGTCGTCATCGACTTCGACGACAACCGCGGCGCGTCGGCGCTGGTCGGCCCCTACGGTCAGAACCTCGCGTTGATTGAGCGCCGGCTCGGCGTCGTGGTCGACTCCCGCGGTAATCACATTTCGATCGCCGGATCACGCGACGGCTGCGACGCTGCGCGGCGCGTGCTGGAAACGCTGTATGCGCAGGCGACCCAAGGACATGACCTCTCGCAAGGCGATGTCGAGGGCGCAATCCGCGCCGTCATAGCACAAGGCTCATTGTTCGAGTTCGATGCCAAGACGGTGAAATCGTCCTTCGAGACTATCAACCTGCGCAAGCGCCCGGTGCGCGCGCGCACCGCGGCCCAGGACTCCTATATCCGCGCGCTGAAACGGCACGAGCTGGTGTTCGGTATCGGCCCTGCCGGTACGGGCAAGACGTGGCTTGCGGTGGCGCATGCGGCGCAGATGTTCGAGCGGAAGGAGGTCGACCGCATCATCCTGTCGCGCCCTGCGGTGGAAGCCGGCGAACGGCTCGGCTTCTTGCCGGGCGACCTGCGCGAGAAAGTCGATCCTTACTTACGGCCGATTTATGACGCGCTGTACGACCTGATGGACTCCCGGATTGTCGAACGCGCCCTGCAGGCCGGCGAAATCGAAATCGCACCGCTCGCGTTTATGCGCGGCCGCACTCTCACCAACGCTGTCATCATTCTGGACGAGGCGCAAAATACCACTTCGATGCAGATGAAGATGTTCCTGACCCGGCTTGGCGAGAATAGCCGCATGATCGTCACCGGCGATCCTTCCCAGGTCGATCTGCCGAACGGCCAGACTTCCGGCCTTGCGGAAGCGGCCAGGCTACTGGACGGCGTCGAGGGCATCGCGCAAGTGAAATTCACGGCTGAAGACGTAATCCGTCATGAACTGGTAGCCCGGATCGTCGCCGCTTACGAAGGTTCGGCGCTCCGGCCGGGAACCACCAAGCCCTGATGAGAAAATCTACCGAGAAGCGATCGCCGGAAAGCATTTCGGAGCGCAATAGAAATTCTGGAGCGATGGCGCAATCCGCCCTTCCCATGACCGAGGTCCTCATCGTCGCCGACGCCTGGAACAGTGAGCCCGACGCCGACGCTGTGATCCAGCGCGCGGTCGCGGTCGCAGCCGAGATGGCCGATGCCGATACGGCCGACGCGGAGCTCGCGGTGATGCTGACCGACGATGCAGGAATTCGCACCCTGAACAGCAATTGGCGGGGCATCGACAAGCCTACCAATGTGCTGTCGTTCCCGGCGCTAAGGCCGCCGACCGGCGTGAGCGGCGCTGATGATATACCACCCATGCTCGGCGATATCGCCATCGCCTATGAGACGGCGCGCAGGGAAGCCGATGACGAGCAAAAGCCCTTTGATCATCATCTCAGCCACCTCACCGTCCACGGCTTCCTGCATCTGGTCGGCTATGATCACGAAACAGACGATGAGGCCGAGGCGATGGAAGCTCTGGAAATAGAGATCCTGGCACAACTCGGCATTCCCGACCCATACGCTGATCGGGAGCGGATGGACTGAGATGGCGGACTCCGAACCGACCCACGATAATCCGCGCAATACGCGCAACTTGCCGGCGGTGGTACCGCAAGGCGAGGTGACACGTCCCACCGCCGACAATTGGCTGACGCGTGCCATCCGGGTGCTGTTCGGTTGGAAGCCGGGTTCAGTCCGCGATGATCTCCAGGTCGTGCTCGATGCTTCTACGCCTGATGATGCGGGGTTCTCCGCCATTGAACGCACGATGCTGCGCAATATCCTTGGGCTGCATGAACGTCGCATCGCCGACGTCATGATTCATCGCGCCGATATCATCGCGGTCAAGCGCGATATCCCCCTCGGTGAATTGATGAGCCTCTTCGAAAGTGCCGCGCATTCGCGCCTTGTCGTCTACAACGAAACTCTCGACGATCCCGAGGGCATAGTTCACATTCGTGATCTGCTGGCGTTTATGACGGCAAAAGCGCGTGCGCTCGATCCAGGCAAAAGCAAGCGAAAGAAGCCGTTTCCCGCCGGGCTCGACCTGCGTGCGGTCAACCTGGCCCTGCCACTCTCGGACGCCAACATCATCCGAAAACTGTTGTTCGTGCCGCCATCAATGCGAGCAATCGATCTTTTGGCACAGATGCAGGCGTCGCGAATTCATCTGGCCCTTGTGGTGGATGAATATGGCGGCACCGATGGCCTGGTATCGATCGAGGACATCGTCGAGCAGATCGTCGGCGACATCGATGACGAGCACGACAGCGATGAACCACCGGCGATCGTTCGGCAGGCTGACAATTCCTTCATCGCCGATGCCCGTGCCAGGCTCGATGATGTCCGCGCCGTAATAGGCGAAGACTTCGTCACCGGCGAGGCCGGCGAAGAGGTCGAGACCCTCGGAGGCTATCTCGTGACCCACGTCGGCCGGCTGCCGGTACGCGGAGAAGTCATCTCTGGCCCGGGCAACTACGAGATCGAAGTGCTTGACGCCGATCCGAGGCGCGTGAAGCGGCTGCGCATTGCTACGCGCAAGGAGCGCCCCCCTGCGCGGACACAGCGCGAGGGTCGCCGCCGTGAAGCCGCACCGGA
>JAICIT010000045.1 GCA_025960445.1 Bradyrhizobium sp.
ATGACAGGCGCCGACGTGCCGGTTTGCCTGGCCTCGTGCGCCTGCGTCATGACCGGCATCGGCGAGACACTGATGCCGGTAGCTGTCCCGAATCTGCCGTGCGTGATGGTCAATCCGCGCGTCGGCGTGCCGACCAAGGATGTGTTTCAAGAATTGGGTTTGCGAAACGGCGAATTGCTGGTCGGTGCGGCGGATGTGATGATTGAAGCGGCGGAATGGCCTGAAGGCGGCACGTCGATCCGCGACTGGCTCGAAACGCTCGCCATCGGCCGCAACGATCTCGAGGCACCCGCGGTCCGCGTTCAGCCCGTGGTCAGCGAGGTGTTATCGTCGCTCAGGAACGCTGATGGAGCGGCGCTGGCGCGGATGTCGGGATCGGGCGCGACCTGCTTTGCGCTATTTGAAAATGGTGCCGATGCACTCCGCGCGTCGCAAAAGATTCAGCTCGATCATCCCCAATGGTGGGTGCATGCGGGAACGCTGAGCTAGAGATCAAGTGAGTGCTCAGCAGGTCAATGCGACCTTGCCAGACAGAACGCTACAACCTGCTCAAGCGCGCTCTTCATCGGCGAGGCCGGAAACAGCGCCAAGGCGTCGACCGCCATCGCGCCGTAATGCTGAGCCCGGTTGATCGTATCCTCGAGCGCGCGGTGCTTGGTCATCAGCCCAATAGCGTGATCAAGATCGCCATCGCCGATTTCACCGTGCTCCAACGCCTTGATCCAGAATGCGCGCTCGCCGGCGTTGCCGCGCCGGAACGCCAGCACTACCGGTAGCGTGATCTTGCCCTCGCGGAAATCGTCGCCGACATTCTTGCCGAGCTTTGCGGCCTTGCCGCCGTAGTCGAGCACGTCGTCCACCAACTGAAATGCGATACCCAAATTCATGCCAACGGAGCGGCACGCGGTCTGCTCGGCCTTAGGCCGGTTAGCGATGACCGGGCCGACCTCGCACGCCGCGGCAAATAGCTCGGCGGTCTTGCCGCGAATGACCGCAAGATATTCGTCTTCGGTGGTCGCGGTATTCTTGGCCGCCGCGAGCTGCATGACCTCGCCTTCGGCGATCGTGGCCGCGGCGGCGGAAAGAATGTCGAGCGCCCGCAGCGAGCCGACCTCGACCATCATGCGGAAAGCCTGGCCGAGCAGGAAATCGCCGACGAGAACGCTGGCTTCGTTACCCCAAACCATGCGCGCCGACAGTTTGCCGCGCCGCAGCTCGCTTTCGTCGACCACGTCGTCATGCAGCAAAGTGGCGGTGTGCATGAACTCGACCGAGGCGGCCAGCTTGATATGACCGTCGCCGGAATACCCGGCGAGACCCGCCATGGCGAGCGTCAGCATCGGCCGCAGGCGCTTTCCGCCAGACGAGATCAGGTGATTGGCAACTTCGGGGATCATCGTGACTTCGGAGCCGGTTCGCGACAGGATGGTGGCGTTGACGCGCTCCATATCGGCAGCCACCAGCGCGACCAGTTGATCAATCGAGGCGCCAGCCGGGCTCTCGAAGGGTACAATAACCGCCACGCTGGTCTCCACTTTTGCCCAGTTCGCACTATGCTTGTGATGACAATAGAAAGAGCCGGGGAACGCGGCAAGGGCACGATGCGGTTGACAGGATCGCTGCAGCGACTAACAGGCCGATGAAGGAGAGCCGAAATTGCGAGAATTGGTTCGGACCAATGACATAGTGTTGGTTTCCGCGGTCGGCGCGCTGCTCGATGGCGCGAACATCCATCATTTAGTGCTGGATCAAAATATGAGCATTATCGAGGGCTCGCTAGGCGTGCTGCCGCGCCGGATTCTGGTGCATGAGGATGACAACCGGGAGGCGCGCCAAATTCTTGTCGACGCGGGTCTCGCCCACGAATTGCGAGCCGATGATTGATCCCGGCCAATTCACGGAAGATGCATTTCTCGGCGGTAAATTGCGGCTGCGGCAACCGAAGTCCGGGCATCGCGCCGGCCATGACGCGATGCTGTTGGCAGCGGCGACCCCGGCCCGTGCAGGCGACCGCGTTGCCGATTTGGGTGCCGGCGTCGGGGCTGCGGGCCTGGCGCTCGCGACGCGTATTGGCGGAATAGCTCTTGTCCTCGTCGAAATCGATCCCGCGCTTGCAGCCCTTGCCCACGATAACGCGGCCGCGAATGCCGTTGCCGCGGATGTTGTCGTTCTCGATGTCACATCCGAACCCGGCGTCTTTGCCAGCGCGGGTCTGTCCCCGGACAGTGTCGATGTCGTGCTGATGAATCCACCGTTCAACGACTCCACGCGGCACCGCGCCTCACCGGATAAAGCCCGGGAGCTCGCACATATGGCCAGTGATGCCACGCTGGAGAGCTGGATACACGCGGGCAGGCGAATTCTGAAATCCGGTGGCGTTCTGAGCTTGATCTGGCGCGCCGACGGATTGAGCCAGGTGTTGGCGGCGCTTGAGCGCGGCTTCGGCAGCCTCGAAATCTTGCCGGTCCATGGCGATCCGGCAGCGCCCGCTATTCGCGTGCTGATCCGCGCAACCAAAGGGGGAAGGGCGGCAACGCAAATCCATGCTGGGTTGATGCTCAATGATGAGTCAGCCCTGCCCAATAAACAGGTGGAGGAAATTCTGGCCGGGAGGAGAACACTTACGCCGGCGAATCCGTGAAGCGTCGGAGCTGATGGCTTAAGCTTTGTGCAGAGATGTCTACTGCTGCAGCGATTTCGATCTGCGTTCTTGCGCTGAAGTGAAATGAATGGCGGTCAAGAGAGTACCGAATAGCACCATCAGCAGATAAATTTTCATGTCTTTCTCCGCTGCATCGTCGCAGCCCACACCAGACACAATGCAAAACGCGTTCCAGTCGGTTGATGACATTCGTGAGATAAAAAATGTTTAATGTTGAGGTAAGTCCATGAGCGAACAAACCGGCGACCGCCGCCGATGGCGCGACAGGCTGATGCAATGGATTCCTGCGCGCTTGCGGCCGGGAACGGCGGTCGTGCCTGTGGTCCGGCTGTCCGGTGTGATCGGCGCGGTGACGCCGCTGAGGCCAGGCATGACGCTGGCCGGCGTGGCGAGGACGCTGGAACGCGCATTCGGAATGAAGCAGGCCAAGGCCGTGGCGCTGGTGGTCAATTCGCCGGGCGGTTCGCCGGTACAGTCGCGTCAGATTTATACGCGGATTCGGCAGTTGGCGGCGGAAAAGAAACTGCCGGTGCTGGTGTTCGTCGAGGACGTCGCGGCATCGGGCGGCTACATGATCGCCTGCGCAGGTGACGAGATTTTTTGCGATCCCTCCTCGATCATGGGCTCGATCGGTGTGGTCGGCGGCTCCTTCGGATTCCAGGAGCTGATCAGGAAAATCGGAGTTGAGCGGCGACTCTATACGGCAGGCGAGCACAAGGCGATGCTGGATCCGTTTTTGCCGGAGGATCCCGAGGACGTGGCGCGTGTAAAGGCGCTTCAGCGCGAAATTCACGCCATCTTCATTGCTCTGGTGAAGCAGAGCCGGGGTGCTCGCCTGAAAGGCGCCGACGATGTTCTGTTCACCGGTGAATATTGGGCCGGAGAAACCTCTGTTTCGCTCGGCTTGGCCGATGCGATCGGCGATCTGCGTTCGACCCTGCGCGCGCGATATGGCGACAAGGTACTGACACCGGTCGTCGCGCCGCCGACAGGTTTGTTGTCCAGCCTTCTCGGCCGCAAATCGGCAGGCGCAGGCACGATCGGGTCGCTGGACGGCATCGCCGCTTTGCCGGACGAATTGATTTCTGCGCTGGAGAGCAGGGCGATTTGGGCCAAATTCGGATTTTAAGGAAGATCGGACCACCCGCGCCATTTGGTCCCGAGATGGCGATTGCGCCTTTGCCCGGCTTGCGCAACAATGCGCGAGGGGCGCGACGAATGAACGACAGGGATCGACCGATGCCGCCGCTGATCGCGTTTGCGGGAGCTTTGGGTGGACTGGCCGTGGTTCGCTGGGCTTACCGCGCCGCCCTGCGGGTCAACCAGGAGTTGGAAGAGGCGCGCTTGGCTCGAAGCGCGGAAGCAGCGCGGACCGGCGATATCCCGACTTTGCGGCGCGATCCGAGCACCGGCGCGTACCGGCCAGACTGATTTTCTGCCATCGCTGAAATACTTGCGCCGGCCTCGGGGTAGGGCATCACCCCTGAGGGCCGGCGAGCAAGCTTGGAGTCGATTCGTTTTTAGCGGGCGCGCGAACTCTCGTTACTCACAATCCAATCGAGAACGATCACGAACCGGAGAGCTGACAGTTCAAGTCAGAGACCATCATGATCGATAGCTGCCGATTGCGACATCATCCAGGCGGCACACCATCCGGGCAGCGCACTTTTGCGGCACTGGGTTGATCGGTCCGCTCGGGCGGGCTTTTTGCCGCAAATCCTGCTCGCCATTGCCTTGATTCCAGTTCCCCCCGCCGATACGGTCCGCGCGCCCAGCAATCAGCGAGTACACCACTATTCAAATGGATTCCTTGCCCGCGCACATGCGACCGGAACATTCGTTCCAGGGACTGATCCTGGCGCTGCAGCGCTATTGGGCAGATTACGGCTGCGTGATCCTGCAGCCCTACGATATGGAAGTCGGTGCCGGAACCTTCCATCCCGCTACCACGTTGCGGGCGCTCGGTCCGAAACGCTGGAATGCCGCCTATGTTCAGCCATCGCGCCGGCCCAAGGACGGACGATACGGGGAAAACCCGAACCGGCTGCAGCACTATTACCAATTTCAGGTGATCTTGAAGCCATCGCCATCGGACATTCAGGAGCTGTACCTGAAATCACTCGCCGCGATCGGCATCGACTCCCATCTGCACGACATTCGCTTTGTCGAAGACGATTGGGAAAGCCCGACGCTCGGCGCCTGGGGATTGGGCTGGGAGTGCTGGTGCGATGGGATGGAGGTGTCGCAGTTCACGTATTTTCAACAGGTTGCAGGGGTCGAATGCGCACCGGTTGCGGGCGAACTCACCTATGGCCTCGAGCGGCTCGCCATGTATGTGCAGGGTGTCGATCGCGTCTACGATCTCAACTTCAACGGCCGCGACGGGGCCGAACGCGTGAGTTATGGCGATGTCTTCCTGCAGGCCGAGCAGGAATATTCGCGGCACAATTTCGAATATTCAGATGCCGACATGCTGTTCAAGCAATTCGCCATGGCCGAGGAGGCCTGCAAGAAATATCTTGAGGCGGGCTGGAAGGGCGGCAGCAATTGCAAAGAGCATCTGCTGGCGCTGCCGGCCTATGACCAATGCATCAAGGCGAGCCACGTTTTCAACCTGCTCGATGCGCGCGGCGTAATCTCCGTGACGGAGCGGCAAAGCTACATCATGCGCGTCCGCGAACTCGCCAAAGCGTGCGGCGAAGCCTGGGTCCACACCGAGGCAGGCGGGGCGGCGGACGGGCCAACGTGAAGCTGATTTTGAACTGGAGTTTTGCGGGCACAAACTTGCTCCGCTTCCATCGCTTGCGGTGGAGCAGTGGAGCGGGCGTCCATCCCCGCAGAGAGCGCAATTGAATGCCTGATCTCCTTCTTGAACTTTTCTCGGAAGAAATTCCGGCGCGGATGCAGGCAAAGGCAGCCGACGATCTGCGCCGCATGGTCACGGACAGACTGGTCGCCGAAGGCCTCGTGTATGAAGGCGCAAAGGCTTTTGCGACCCCGCGGAGGTTGGCGCTCACCGTGCACGGCATTCCGGCACGCCAGCCCGACCTGAAGGAAGAGCGCAAAGGACCCCGTGTCGGTGGACCTGCTGCGGCGATCGCGGGGTTTCTCAAGGCCACCGGACTTGCTTCGCTTGATCAAGCCACGATCCAGCGCGATCCCAAGAAGGGCGATTTCTACGTGGCGCTGATCGAAAAGCCCGGTCGCGGCACGCTCGACGTGCTCGCCGACATCCTCCCGGTCATCATCCGGACCTTCCCCTGGCCGAAGTCGATGCGTTGGGGCGAGCGCTCGGCAAGGCCGGGCGCGCTGCAATGGGTGCGTCCGCTGCACGCGATCGTCGCCAGTTTCGGCTTGGAGACCGAGCAGCCTGATATCGTCAATTTCGCGGTCGATGGCATCGCCGCCGGCCAAACCACCTTCGGCCATCGCTTTATGGCGCCGGTGCCGATTTCGGTACGCCGCTTCGAGGATTATGAAGCGAAGCTGCTGGACGCGAAGGTCGTGCTCGACGCCGAACGCCGCAAGGACGCCATCCTGACCGATGCAAGGCAGTTGGCATTCGCGCAGGGCTACGATCTGGTCGAGGATCCCGGATTGCTTGATGAGGTCGCAGGTCTGGTCGAATGGCCTGTGGTCGCGATGGGCTCGTTCGAGCAGGATTTCCTATCGATTCCGCCTGAGGTAATCCGCGCAACTATACGAAATAACATGAAGTGTTTTGTTGTCAGCGAATCCAATACCGCCAAACTTACGAACAAATTCATCCTCACCGCCAACATCGAGGCGTCCGATGGCGGCAAGGCGATCGTCGCCGGCAATGAGCGCGTGATCCGCGCGCGGTTGTCCGACGCGAAGTTCTTCTATGAAAGCGACCTGAAGCTAAAACTCGAAGACCGGTTGCCGAAATTCGACAACATCGTTTTTCACGAGAAGCTCGGCACGCAAGCCGAACGCATCAGACGGATCGAGCGACTGGCCGCGGAAATCGCGCCGCTGGTCGGCGCCGATGTCGAAAAAGCCAAGCGCGCGGCGCATCTGGCGAAAGCCGATTTGCTCACCGATGTCGTAGGCGAATTCCCGGAGCTGCAAGGCTTGATGGGAAAATACTACGCGCTGGCGCAGGGTGAGGATGCCTCCGTCGGCGCCGCCAGCGAAGAGCATTACAAGCCGCAAGGGCCGACGGATCGCGTGCCGAGCGACCCGGTGTCGGTTGCGGTGGCACTTGCCGACAAGATCGACACGTTAGTGGGCTTCTGGGCCATCGATGAAAAGCCGACGGGATCAAAGGATCCCTATGCGCTACGCAGGGCGGCGTTGGGCGTCATCAGGCTGATCGTTGAAAACAAAATTCGGCTCAATTTAATACCCTTGGTCGCCAGACACATAGCGACGTTTGTTAACGCACAGGCATCAACGGATATCGATCGGAAATGCATCGACCTTCTCGCCTTCTTCGCCGATCGGTTGAAGGTTCAGCTTCGAGAGCAGGGCGCGCGCTACGATCTGGTCGACGCCGTGTTCGCGCTGGAAAGCCAGGATGATCTTTTGACGGTGGTCCGCCGCGTCGAGGCGCTTGGCAGATTTCTTGATACTGATGACGGCAAGAACCTTCTCGCGGGCACCAAGCGCGCTGCGAACATCCTGCGTATCGAGGAGAAAAAGGACGGGAAGGCCTATGACGGCATGCCGGATGTTTCGCTCTACAGGCTTGTTGAGGAGAAGGCGCTGGCGAAGGCCATAGGTCAGGTGAAGGCGGAAGCGAGCACCGCTCTCGCTAAAGAAGATTTCGCCGGAGGGATGAGCGCAATCGCGAAATTGCGGCCGGTCGTGGATGCGTTCTTCGATAGGGTCAAGGTCAACGATGACGATTCAAAAGTACGCGAGAATCGCCTGAAACTGCTCAATGAAATCCGCGACGCCACGCGGGCGGTTGCCGATTTTTCCAAGATACAAGACTAATAAGCTAATAAGTTAGAACAGTAACAGGCGTAAGCGAAGCCCCGCCCAGCGGGGAGACTGGGCGAGGCCTGATGTCCGGACGCTTGCTACTCCGGACAGTTCGCTCAGGCGGGAGTTGTACTCACTCGACCACCTGAACGATTCGACGCGAACGAGGTTCGACCAACACGGTACGGCCGTTCACAACGGTGTAGCGATATGGCGTGATGCCAAATGTCTGCGGCACGTCGTAATACGTCACTCCGACTTCGGGCAGCACGCTTCCGACGGTTATGCGTTCGGATACCGTGTAGTTCGGTACGCGCTCGCGAACGATATATTCGCGGAATGCCGGCCGTTGAGCGATTGCGATTCCCTCAGCGTCACTGATCGGACCGCCGCGAACCACTCCCGTTGTGACGTCCTGCGCGTGCGCTGTTATCGGCGCGCCGATCGCGGCGGCGATTGCTGCAACGGCAAGTATATTGTTACGCATGTTTCCTGCTCCTCAACGATGGATGCGCCGTCGCTGCACGACGGCGTGCGTGACCAGCCAATGCATCCCGCCGAGCATCGTTCCCGGAAGAGCCTAGCCTCATACGTGGCAATTTTCGGCATTTTTTATGTGCGTCGGAACCCCGTGCAACCCCACGCGTCTCCTATCGTGCTAACGGCGGGGACGATAAAATGTCAGTCGCGATTCGATTTCCCACAAACCTCGTTCCGGAGAAATTTCATGACCATCACGACTGCCCACGTCCCAGCGATTGTGGCGCTCATCGCAGGCATTCTCGTTTTGATCATGCCGCGGCTGCTCAATTGGGTGGTTGCGATCTATCTGATCTGCGTCGGATTGATCGGACTGGGACTTCTCAAATGGCTTCACTTGTAGCGTTTCGAAGCGGCCTGCGGCTTGCGCGGAACCCGCCAAAGTGGTGTAAGGCGCGCAACTTCCCTTCATCTTGCGGGTGATTTGCAGTCATGGCCAAAGCCGTAGCAAAGACCAAGAAAATTCCAGCAAAATCAAAGGCCTCCACACCAAACCAGTCAAAAGTGGCTTCCTCGACCTCTGCCCGCAAGGCGCTCAAGAAAAGTACCGCCAAGCCAGCGCCGAAGCCGGCCAGCAAACCCGTGGCGGAAAAGTCCGCTGCGAAATCCGGCAAATGGGTCTTCACCTTTGGCGATGGCAAGGCCGAAGGCAAAGCGGAGATGCGCGATTTACTCGGTGGCAAGGGCGCCAATCTCGCCGAGATGGCAAATCTGGGTTTGCCGGTGCCGCCGGGCTTCACGATTCCGACCTCGGTCTGCACGTATTTTTATGCGCATGACAAATCGTATCCAAAGGAATTGAAGGCGCAGGTCGAAAAGGCGCTGGATCATGTCGGCAGGCTGACCGGCAAAGCATTCGGAGATTCGAAAAATCCGCTGCTGGTGTCGGTGCGCTCCGGCGGCCGCGCCTCGATGCCCGGAATGATGGACACTGTCCTCAACCTCGGCCTCAACGACGTCACAGTGGAAGCGCTTGCGGAGATGTCGGGCGACCGTCGTTTTGCCTATGACAGTTATCGACGCTTCATCACGATGTATTCAGACGTGGTGCTCGGCTTCGAGCATTCGCATTTCGAGGACATCCTGGATACGTTCAAGGACAGCCAGGGATATACGCTCGACACCGACCTGACCGGCGACGACTGGGTAGATCTGGTCGGACGTTACAAGGACGCGGTGGCGCGCGAAACCGGCAGGGACTTCCCGCAGGATCCGCATGATCAGTTGTGGGGAGCAATTGGTGCGGTATTTTCGTCGTGGATGAATTCGCGCGCGGTGACGTACCGCCGGCTGCATGACATTCCGGAGTCATGGGGCACCGCGGTCAACATCCAGGCGATGGTGTTCGGCAATATGGGCGAGACCTCGGCGACGGGGGTTGCCTTCACCCGCAATCCATCGACCGGCGAAAGCCGGCTATACGGCGAATTCCTCATCAACGCGCAAGGCGAAGACGTTGTGGCGGGCATTCGCACTCCGCAGGACATCACTGAACATGCGCGCAAGGAATCCGGCTCCGACAAGCCTTCCATGGAAACGGCGATGCCGGAGGCGTTCCAGGAATTGACGCGCATCTACACTCTGCTTGAGAAGCATTATCGCGACATGCAGGACATGGAGTTCACGGTCGAGCAGGGGAAGCTCTGGATGCTGCAGACCCGCAGCGGAAAGCGGACCGCCAAGGCAGCGTTGCGGATCGCCGTCGAACTCGCGACTGAAGGTCTTATCTCCAAGAAGGATGCGGTGATGCGGATCGACCCTGCATCGCTCGATCAATTGCTGCATCCCACGATTGATCCATCCGCCAAGCGCGATGTCATCGCAACAGGCTTGCCGGCCTCTCCCGGCGCCGCATCGGGAGAAATCGTGTTCTCCTCTGACGAGGCCGCCAAGCTGCAGACGGATGGGCGCAAGGTCATCCTGGTCCGTATCGAGACCAGCCCCGAAGACATTCACGGCATGCACGCCGCCGAAGGCATCCTCACCACCCGCGGAGGCATGACTTCGCATGCCGCCGTGGTCGCGCGCGGCATGGGCAAGCCCTGTGTCTCCGGC
Organism: Bradyrhizobium sp.; assembly: GCA_025960445.1. Classification (GTDB taxonomy): domain Bacteria; phylum Pseudomonadota; class Alphaproteobacteria; order Rhizobiales; family Xanthobacteraceae; genus Bradyrhizobium. The sequence continues at coordinate 10,208 of JAICIT010000045.1, forward strand.
TGCGGCAGCATCCGGGTCGACTACGGCCGGGGCACCATGAGCATCGGGTCTCGCACCTTCAAGACCGGAGACGTCATCACCATCGACGGCTCGCTCGGCCAAGTGCTGGCTGGACGGATGCCGATGATCGAACCGAAATTGTCGGGCGAATTCGGCACGTTGATGGGATGGGCTGATTCGGTCCGCAAACTCGGCGTTCGCGTCAACGCGGATACGCCGGATGATGCACGCACCGCGATCAAA
>JAICIT010000046.1 GCA_025960445.1 Bradyrhizobium sp.
ACCAGTCCGCGGTTCGCCGATAATGCCGTGAGCACATAATCGCGGGTCCGCGGCCCAATACCGGCGCCCGGCCCGATCACGCAGGCGTTGAGACGCTTGTCACGCAACATCTCGGCAAACTCAATCGCGGTATCGACGGGCCGAACCATTACGGAGGTCAGCGCGGCGGCGTTTACGATCAACGCCTCTCTGGGCGAGGCTACCGTGACGAGGCCAGACCCGGCCCGCAGGCACCCACGGGCGGACATCCGTGCAGCGCCGGTAGTCGCGGCATCGCCCGAAATCACGATCGTGTGGCCGCGAGAGTATTTATGGCCCTCGATGCGCGGCAACGGGAACGATTGGCGCCATTCCTGTGGGAGGTTTTCGAAGGTCTGCGGCTGAATTTCCTCGAGCACGCGCGGATCAATCCCGATATCCGCGATTCGTACCCGTCCGCAGTGGATGCGGCCGGGCAACAGCAAATGCGCGGGCTTGCGCCGGAAAAAAGTGATGGTTTCGGTGGCGTGTACCGCGACACCCATGATGGCTCCAGTGGTGCCATTGATCCCGCTTGGCAAGTCCACGGCAATAATCGGAGCATCGTTGTCGTTGATTGCCTCGATGACATCGCGCGGCTCCCCAGTCACCGGCCGGTTCAGGCCAGCACCAAACAGCGCGTCGATGATGAGTCCAGGTTTGCCGATCGCCTGCGGGTTGAATGGTAATACCGGATATTTCCAACCCTTCGCCGCGGAGCCCGCATCCCCCTGCAGGTTGTCGCGGTCGCCGAGCAGGATCACTGAAACCTCACGGCCCCGCGCGGCCAGTTCAGCCGCCGCGACGAAGCCGTCGCCACCGTTATTGCCGGACCCGGCAACCACAACGATCGGTCCCTCCTCGACCAGCTCCATCGCGGCTTCCGCCACCGCCTGACCCGCGCTCAGCATCAGCGCAAACCCTGGCGTTCCCGCGGCCATGGTGAGCCGATCGGCGCGCTCCATTTCAGAAGTGGTCAAAACTTCCATGCCAAATCCGTGTTACCGGCCGCCTTATTCTGAGGCATTTGCCCGTCCCTTGCGAAATCCAGTGCTTGGAAAGTGCATAGCCATTGGTCAGTTTGCCTATTTAGCGGGCTGCCGTATCGTGCTTGCATCTGCTAAACCTCGCGCGGAATGCCTGCTAAACGGCTGATAACCCTCCCAAAGCAGGTGTCCCCGATGTTGTGGCATAGACCCTGCTTTTATCGAGGTCGGTTCCGCAGCACCGTATTCAACCCCTCAATCGGACTTTGGCCGCGCATCCACGAACGATCGGACAACATGCGAAGCGCGATGTCGAAGCAAATCTGCCACCTGATACCCAAACGCCCGGGAGGCGCTCAGTGAAGAAAATTGAAGCCATCATCAAGCCATTCAAGCTCGACGAGGTAAAGGAAGCGCTCCAGGAAGTTGGACTCCAAGGCATCACCGTTACCGAAGCAAAGGGATTTGGCCGGCAGAAAGGTCATGCCGAACTCTATCGCGGCGCAGAGTACATCGTGGACTTTCTGCCCAAGGTAAAAATCGAGATCGTGATCGGTGACGACCTGGTCGAGCGCGCAATCGACGCCATCAGGCGCGCGGCCCAGACCGGGCGCATCGGCGACGGCAAAATCTTCGTGTCGAACATCGAGGGAGCCATTCGCATCCGGACAGGTGAATCAGGGCTGGATGCGATCTGACCCGAGTTTGCCGCTAGTCTGATGTTGTATTGGCCTTGCCTGAATTGTAATGAGCTTCACCCACGGTCGCTGCCCGCGGCCAGATCACGACGACCTGTAAGCCAAAAGGGGTATTCATGAAGACCGCCAAAGATGTCCTGAAATCGATCAAGGACAACGACGTTAAATACGTCGATCTGCGTTTTACCGATCCGCGCGGCAAGTGGCAGCATGTGACTTTCGACGTTGGCATGATCGAAGATGACACGTTTGCCGAGGGTGTGATGTTTGACGGCTCCTCGATCGCCGGCTGGAAGGCGATCAATGAATCCGACATGTGTCTGATGCCCGACCCGGTCACCGCGATTATCGATCCGTTCTTCGCCGAGACCACGATGGTCATTACCTGCGACGTGCTCGAGCCGACCACCGGCGAGCCTTACAACCGCGACCCACGCGGCATGGCCAAGAAAGCTGAGGCCATGGTCAAGTCGATGGGCGTTGGCGATACCGTTTTCTTCGGGCCCGAGGCCGAGTTCTTCGTGTTCGACGATGTCCGCTATCAGACCACGCCCTACAACACTGGATTCAAGCTGGACTCGGTAGAATTGCCGATCAACTCCGATACTGAATATGAGGGTGGCAATCTGGGCCACCGCATCCGCACGAAGGCCGGCTACTTCCCGGTGCCGCCGCAGGATTCGGTGCAGGACATGCGCTCGGAAATGCTCGGCGCGATGGCCAAGATGGGAGTCAAGGTCGAGAAGCATCACCACGAAGTGGCATCCGCCCAGCACGAGCTTGGCATGAAGTTCGACAGCATGACGCTGATGGCTGACCAGATGCAGATCTACAAGTACTGCATTCATCAGGTCGCGCACATCTACGGCAAGACGGCAACCTTCATGCCGAAGCCGGTGTACGGCGATAACGGCTCGGGCATGCACTGCCATCAGTCGATCTGGAAGGGTGGCAAACCGGTGTTCGCCGGCAACAAATACGCCGATCTCTCGGAGACCTGCCTGTCTTACATCGCCGGCATCATCAAGCACGCCAAGGCAATTAACGCTTTCACCAACCCGTCAACCAACTCTTACAAGCGTCTGGTTCCGGGTTATGAAGCGCCAGTGCTGCTCGCCTACTCGGCGCGCAACCGCTCGGCGTCCTGCCGCATCCCTTACACTTCAAATCCAAAGGCCAAGCGGGTCGAGGTGCGTTTCCCTGATCCGATGGCCAATCCCTATCTCGGCTTCGCGGCGATGTTGATGGCCGGTCTCGACGGCATCAAGAACAAGCTCGATCCCGGGCCGGCGATGGACAAGGATCTTTACGATCTCCCGAAGGAAGAGTTGAAGGCAATTCCGACGGTGTGCGGTTCGCTCCGCGAAGCGTTGGAGAACCTCGACAAGGATCGCGCTTTCCTCAAGCAAGGCGGCGTCTTCGACGACGACTTCATCGACAGCTATATCGAACTGAAGATGACCGAAGTCGAGCGGTTCGAAATGACGCCTCATCCCGTCGAATTCGAGATGTACTACTCGCTTTGATTTCTGGGCAGCGGCAACCCGCTTCAGGCCGCGAAAACCCAAAGGCGCTCCCGACGGAGCGCCTTTTTCCTTTTAGTAAATGGCTAGCCGGTTCGCCTGCCCTGTATGAGCGCTTCGCCGAAGGCCTGAAACAGTTTGCGGTTGATCGGATTGCGCTGCGGATCGTATTCGGCGTGCCACTGCACCCCAAGCGCAAAACCCGGCGCGTCGGCAATTCGGATCGCCTCGATGGTGCCGTCCTCCGCTACCCCTTCGACGACAACGCGTCCGCCCGGTTTGAGGATGCCCTGGCCATGCAGCGAGTTCACCCGGATCGTCTCGCATCCGAGGATCTGGGCAAAGGCGCCACCCGGAGCCAGCGCGACCTCGTGCCGGTCAGCGAATATGACCGTCGGATCGGGATGGATTTCGCCGTTCTCAAGCCGCGGCATGCGATGGTTCATGCGGCCCGGCAGTTCGCGGATTTCCGGATGGAGCGAGCCGCCAAATGCAACGTTCATCTCTTGCAAGCCTCGGCAAATGCCGAACAGCGGGATGCCCCGCTCCACGCAAGCTTCCGATAGAGCCAACGCCAGATCGTCGCGATGGATGTCGTATGGCTCGTGCCGGGGATCCGCCTCGGTCCCAAAGCGGGTCGGGTGGACGTTGGCGCGAGCCCCCGTCAGCACCACCCCATCGACGACATCCAGCAGCGCGGAAATGTCGGTGATACTCGGTTCACCCGCAAACATCAGCGGCAATGCGCCGGCTACCTCAGCCACTGCGCGAAGATTGCGTTCTCCGACCATTTGCGTCGCAAAACGATTTTCAATCCGATAGGCGTTCCCGATCACGCCGACTACCGGCTTCTTCATTCCCTCAATCCAATTTCACGTCGCATAGCCTCTACCGGATCATGCCCGCCGCCCGTCGCCGGATCAACATCTCCAGTGGCAAACCGGCGATGCTATTTCCGCGTGAACGCTTCGCGGGCATCAAGTGCTTCAGGGGCCGGCAATCGAGCTGCCTGCATGGCGATTGCCGATGAATTCTCAGGTCCGCTCAGCCACGGCAATTTCGCTGCGATGCCGCGTGTCACGGGCTCGCCCAACGGACCGCCGAAATCGAGTGGCCACAGACCGTTCGGCACCACCTCCACGTGAACGTCCCGCAGACGAAATCCATTGCCGAAGCCCGACGCCAGCGCGTCGGAGGGAGCCGTACGAATAGTTGCCGGGTCCCGGACATCAGCGAAGGTGACCAGTACCGGAATCAAGGCGCCGGTCACGGGCACCGCGCCGGTCATCCGGCTCATCTCATTGAATGACACGTTGCGGCCGGCCGCCTTGTAGGCTCGCAATGCCAGGTAATTCATTCCGTCGAGATCGATAGTGCCGTCGATGTGCGCCATCAACGCAACGAGATTCTTGCCGCCGCCGAGATCGACGAACACCGCGTCTCCGCGGGTGGTGGTGTGGCCATGACGGCTGTAGCCCCTGTCGGGATGCACCGAAACGACGCCCGATCCGGTCTTCAGCCCCTCAGGCGTTTCGACCTCGAGCGTAAGGCGGTATTTGTGGCCGGGCCGGTAAATGCGGATCTGATCGCCAATGAACAGCACCGCCAATAGCGCCACCGGGCTGAGCCACCTGAAATTCATCCGGAACCGCCCCACGTCTTGCCGTGCGATGATCGCTTCGCACAATCGGCACGCCGGCGTCAAACCAGCGCGCTTTCCGAAGCTTGATCCTGGACGAGATTGAAGAAAGAGTACGCCTGAAACAACAGCACGAGAAAGAATCAGCGGTGACAGTCTCGGTTGAACGTCGTCAAGGCCGGAAGGATCTTGCTTGGGCGATATCGGTCGGCGGTATCGGCATGGTTGGTTTCGCCGCGTTGCTGCTGTTCACATGGTACTACGCCGCGACGCTATTTCTGATCTTTGCCGGAATGCTGCTTGGGGTAGGTCTCAACGCAATGACGACCATTCTGGGGCATGTCGTCAAACTACCGCATGCGCTCCGATTAACGATCGTATGCCTGGTGTTGGCCAGCCTGCTCTCGGGCGTCGTCTTTCTCGGTGGCACAACGATCGCTCAGCAGGCGACCGCTCTAAGCGGCACGCTGAAAGCACAGATCGTCAGCGTCAAAGCTTTCCTGGAGCGAAATGGTATCGATACCAGTTATTTTGAACTGGGAGGCTCCAATCCGTCATCCGAACCATCGCCAGGCGCCACTCCCACGCATAACCTTCCCAGCGCGGGTGCGTTGGCTTCCAGCGGCGGCGCGATCGTCAGCCAAACCTTCAGACTGCTGCTGGGCACAGTGAGCGCGGTCGGCAATTTGTTCATCGTGCTCTTTCTCGGGTTGACGTTCGCGGCGCAGCCGTCGGTGTACCGCAAGGGGCTGTTGTTCATGACACCTGCGCGCCATCGCGCGCCCGCAGAAGTGATCATCGACCGTATCGGTGAAACGCTTGAACGCTGGTTGATGGCACAGATCGTGACCATGTTTGCGGTCTTCGTGGTCACCTCGATTGGGCTTGAGATCATCGGAATCCAGGGCGCGTTCATATTGGGCATCCAGGCGGGCTTGCTAGCTTTCATCCCCACTGTGGGTGCGCTGATTGCCGGCTTGATCGTGGTGCTCGCGAGCCTTGCGTCAGGATGGGTCGCCGCCGCCAGCGCACTCGTGCTGTTTCTTGGTGTTCACGCGCTCGAAAGCTACATCCTGACGCCTATCATTCAGCGTCAGGCGCTCGAAATTCCGCCGGCTACACTGTTTGCTTTTCAGATCCTGCTCGGCACAGTGTTCGGCATTTGGGGGCTGGCGCTTGCATTGCCTCTGATGGCAATCGTCAAGGTCATCATCGACCATTTCAAGGGCGACGAAGTCTCCCTTCGGCCTGTTTAGGGCCCATCTGCGATCCACTCAGTCCGCGGAGAGCACGGTTTGGGTATGCTCGACTTCGGGCGGTGCCGCGAAATATTGTCCGACCAGCCCGCGCCAGGCGGTGAAATCCACCGAGCCCCTGAAATCGACAGTGTGGTTTTCCAAAGTCTCCCACTTCGCCATCAGCCGATAACGCGAAGGCTTCTCGATCGACCTGTGCAGTTCGAAACCCTTGCCTCCCTTTGCGCGCAGGAACAACGGACGTGCCTTCGCGACAGCAGCTTCGAATTCCTTTTCGGTACCAGGCTTCACGTCGATTTGCGCAATTTCGGTGATCATGCAGTTTCGGCCTTCTGATTGCAATTCACGTCTCTAACCCACTCGATCGGATAATTGAAGTGGCGGAGAGCCGAAACACAAAGCTTGAAACAGAAAGCGTGGCGGTGAGCGAGCCGTTATCGCCCGGGATAGCTACTCAGTAGAAAAGCAGCGCCGTGCCTGCGACCATGAGCATGCAACCGACGAACATCACGATCGCCCAGCGGCTTCGGGGCTCATCATACCGGCCTTCCGCGCGGCGCTCTGTTATCAGAGCCGTCTCATATTCATCCGAAGTAGCGAACATACAGGCAAACCCGCCGCGCGCCGAGGCTGCAGCGGTTTCAAGCGCCTTCAGCGTATTCTGGACGTTCTGATTGCGGGCGATGATCATTCGGAAGATGATATGGATCGAATGGTAAAGGGGCAGTTACCGGCGCGCCTTCATGCCAGCCGCGCAAAGCCTGGTCGCTGAGTCGATTGACGTGCGACGCCTGCCGTTTTCCGCCGCCAGTTTTCAAGCGACAAGGGCAGCTCTTCCGCCGCCTCGACGCGGTTGCGGCCGCCCCGCTTCGCCTGGTAAAGCGCAGTATCGGCGGCAGCCAGCAGCACCTCGAGCTCGGTGCCCGCCGGTCCGCCCGCCACGCCGATGCTGACAGTGGTATCGACCGGACCGTCCTCGACGACGATGCCGGAGTCCGCAAATGCTTCGCGCACCCTTTCAGCGGCAACGACTGCTTCTTCCAGCGAACAGGGCAGCAACGCGGCAAATTCCTCACCGCCAATTCGTCCCGACAGATCGCTCATCCGCAGCGAATTGATCACCACGGCAGCGAACAATTTGAGGATCTCATCACCTGCCGCATGACCGAACCGATCATTGACCGACTTGAAATGATCGATGTCGAAAATCAATGCCGTCACCGGCCGGCCGGCATTTGCTTCGCGCTCAATCACGCGCGAGCACGCCTCCGCAAACCCTCGGCGGTTGAACATGCCGGTCAGCGGATCCATGGACGCCGCCGTCTTGTGCGCGGTCACGGTGCGTTCGGAGACCAGCATGAAAATGACGAACACCGTACCCACCGCATAAAGCACGAGTTCGATCGAGAATACCGTCACCCAGGCGCTGCTGCCAAAGGCATCGTCGTGCGGCCGCAAAAAGTTAGCAAGCAGGATTGGCAGCATCAGCACAAACCCGTGCAACACCGGGACGACGACCGTCGGCCAGCGCTTTTGAAGGGTCCTGCGGCGCTCAGACCACAACTCCCTTGCCGTGAGCGCAGCATAGACAGCCACGATACCGGCTCCGATCGTCATCCGCATCGCGGAGGCGTCTGGTGCCAGCGTCATGACAGCCGCGATCCAGCCGAGCGCACCCAGTACCAGCCCCGGTAGATTGGGTTTGCGACCATGGAAGACGCGGGATGCGTTCCAGACCATGCCGCAAGCGACAAAGCCGGTCGCATTGAGCGCCAGCAAGAGCAGGTCCCCGAGCGAGTCACGCGCAAGCGTGCAGAGCGCAATTGACGCGGCGCCGAGCAGATACGCCATTCCCCACCATTTTAGCGCCGGGATATTCTCCTGCCTGCCGAAAAATAGCAGCATCGCTCCGAGCAACGCGGCTACCATGGTGGCGACAAGATAGAGCGTGGGGGTGTCGAGCGACATGGGCTCCCGGCCATTGTGATGCGGGGTATCCAACGCGGCCGAAGCGGAGCGCACGCCTTCACCCAGCCGGCACGCTATGATCAGTCTGTTCGAAAAGCGTTTGCACATACGGGCAAGTTTTCAGGAAAACTGCCTCAACTCGTCGGTAAATTCGCAGTAAAAAGGGCGCCGAAAGGCGCCCTTTGCTCGTCCTGATACGAGGATTCGGTAATCAGCGTTTCGAGAACTGGAACGACTTGCGGGCCTTGGCGCGGCCGTACTTCTTGCGCTCAACCGTACGCGAGTCACGGGTAAGGAAGCCGCCCTTCTTCAAGACATTGCGCAGGTCCGGTTCGAAATTGGTCAGGGCTTTCGAAATACCATGACGAACAGCGCCAGCCTGACCTGACAGGCCGCCACCAGCCACCGTGCAGATCACGTCATATTGGCCGGTTCGCGCTGCAGCGACCAATGGCTGCTGAATCATCATCCGCAGCACCGGACGCGCGAAATAGACTTCGACTTCACGCGTGTTGACCAAGATCTTGCCCGCACCGGGCTTGATCCAGACCCGAGCTACCGCGTCCTTCCGCTTGCCGGTAGCGTAGGCACGGCCGTATTTGTCGACCTTCTTTACGTATTTCGGCGCTTCCGGAGCTGCCGGCTTCAACGAAGCGAGTTGGTCGAGCGACTGCATGGTGTCGGACATCTTATGCGGCCCTCATGTTCTTGCGATTCATCGAAGCGACGTCGATCGTCTCGGGTTGCTGGGCTTCGTGCGGGTGTTCGGGGCCTGGATAAACGCGCAAGTTACCAAGCTGCACGCGGCCAAGCGGCCCGCGCGGAATCATGCGCTCGATGGCCTTCTCGACCACGCGCTCGGGAAAACGACCTTCGAGGATCGACTTCGCCGTGCGCTCCTTGATTCCACCGATGAAGCCGGTGTGATTGTAGTAAACCTTGTTGTCACGCTTGCGCCCGGTGAGCACGGCATGAGCCGCGTTGATGATGATGACGTGATCGCCGCAATCGACATGCGGCGTGTATGTGGGCAGGTGTTTGCCACGAAGGCGCATCGCGACCAGCGTAGCCAGCCGGCCGACTACCAGACCCTTGGCGTCGATCAGCACCCACTTTTTCGTCACCTCGGCGGGCTTTGCCGAAAACGTTTTCATGAGGGGAAATCCGTGAAAGCAACATCCGCAGCTTCAGTGCCCGGATTGCGATGCGTTCTAGATAAGCCTACCCCGCGCGTCAATGTAAAACTGGCAAAATTTGTAAAGTGAATACAGTAACTTACGATTATGGTGCTATGTTACCTCGACAAACACTAAATGTTTGGAATGGAATAGGTCGAGGTGGCATGAGCGATTGGATCGGGAGACGTGCCCGACAGCAAATTGACTTCGCCGACCGCAAGCCTCCTGCCAAGTTTTAGAAGCCGCGCCGCCGCAAGGACATCCTGCCCTGGCGCACCCTTGCGAAGAAAATTGATGTTGAGGTTGGCGGTCACGGCAAGGCTGACCGGACCTATCGCCGAAAGCAGCACGACATACATTGCACAATCGGCAAGTGCCATCAGCGTGGGTCCGGATATCGTGCCACCAGGACGCAGCATCTGATCGCTGTAGCGTTGGCGCAGGAGGCAGGTAGCGCCATCGGCGCTTTCGATTGATATATCTCCGGCTTTGAACGCCTGAGGAAATTCGGCGAGCAGAAAGCTCTCCAGTTCCATCACGCTCATTTTCGAATTTGTCATGCTGCCCCTGCCCTCGCCTCGCGCCGCTTGTTACATTAAGCTAACGCCTCTACCCAACTGGATATTTCGATGATGAGCCAGACCGCCCGCGCGCCGATGCCGCAAACGCCTGTCTTGCTGCGCGAGACGGTCGGGAAAATCGTCGTCCTGACCCTTAATCGGCCTGACGCCCGCAACAGCTTGTCCGAGGGCTTGATCGCTGACCTGCACGCAGCCTTGTCCGACATTCACGACGACAAAAGCGTTCGAGCGGTGGTGATTGCGGCGAATGGCCCGGCATTTTCCGCGGGCCACGATATGAAGGAGATGACCGCCCGCCGTGCCGACGCCGACCGCGGCCGTGCCTACTTCGCGCATATCATGAATGCCTGCAGCGCAATGATGCAGGCGATTGTTGGCTTGCCCAAGCCGGTCGTAGCAGCGGTACAGGGTGTCGCTACTGCAGCCGGATGTCAGATCGTCGCCAGTTGCGACCTTGCGGTGGCCTCCGAAGCCGCCTCGTTCGCCACACCGGG
>JAICIT010000047.1 GCA_025960445.1 Bradyrhizobium sp.
ACCTTGTGCTGGTGCAGCGATGCGTCCAATCGTTGCCACAGGTCCACGTTCTTGACCGGCTTTTTATCGGCGGTGCGCCAGCCATTTTTTTTCCAGCTATTGATCCAACCGGTGATGCCCTGTCGCACATACTGGCTGTCGGTGTAGAGATCGACCGTGCAGGGCTTCTTCAAAGCCTCAAGCGCGGAGATCGCCGCCATCAACTCCATGCGGTTGTTGGTGGTATGCGCCTCCCCGCCCTTCAATTCCTTTTCGACGTCGCCGAACTTCAGGATCGCACCCCAGCCGCCGGGACCGGGATTGCCCGAGCAAGCGCCGTCGGTGTGAATCGTGACCGTCGGATCCGAACTCACGCCACCACCCCTGAGGCGGTGACACCGTAATCGCGCATGCTGGATACGCCCTGCTGAAAGCGCAGCTTGCGGACGTATTCCAGCGGGTCTTTCGGCTTGACCATCGCGCCCGGCGGGACGTTGAACCAGTCCACCAGCCGGGTCAGCAAAATCCGTAACGCCGCCCCGCGCGCCAGCAATGGCAACGCCGCCTGCTCGGCCGTGGAGAGTTGTCGCTCACGACCATACGCGTTGAGAAACGCCCGTGCCTTGGTGACGTTAAAGGAATGATCGCTCTCAAAACACCAGGCGTTCAGGCAGATCGCGACGTCGTAGGCGAGAATATCGTTGCAGGCGAAATAGAAATCGATCAGTCCCGAGAGCTTCTCGCGGACAAACAACACATTGTCCGGAAACAGATCGGCATGGATGACCCCTTCCGGCAAATGCCCGGGCCAGGATTTTTCGAGGTGATCAAGTTCGTCGCTCATCAACCCCCGCAAGCCGTGTTGCAGGGTATCGGCGCGCGACGCCGCTTGCTCGAACAAAGGTCGCCAGCCCGAAACCGATAGCGCATTGGTGCGCTTCATCCCGAAATCCCGTCCGGCCAGATGCAGTTTTGCCAACGCCTCGCCCACGCCGGCACAATGCGCAGCGTTTGGCTTGCGCGGCCACACACCTTCGAGAAAGTCAATGATCGCGGCCGGCCTGCCAGCGAGCGTACCGAGCGTTTCCCCGTCGCGGGTTTTGACCGGTTGCGGACAGACAATGCCGTGCCCGGCCAGATGCGCCATCAAGCCTAGAAAGAACGGCAGATCCTTCACCGCCACCCGCTTTTCATACAGCGTGAGGAAAAACGATCCAGCGGTGGTGTGAAGCAGGAAATTGGAATTCTCGACGCCCTCGGCGATCCCCTTATAGGACAGCAAGTCGCCGATGTCGTAACGGCTCAGGAATTCCGCAAGCTCGTCGGCGGCGACGTCGGTATAAACCGCCATCGCATCTACTCGGCGGCGTCGGGCCGCAGCGAGCGCGGCAACGGAAAGAATTCGTTCTCTTCCGCAGCCGAGACCGTCTCCACATGCAACTCGTAGCGCTCGGCGAATGCGCCCATGATTTCTTCGACAATCACTTCCGGCGCCGAGGCCCCCGCGGTGATGCCCAGAGTCTTGATGCCGTCAAACCTCGACCAGTCGATATCGCTGGCGCGCTGGGCCAGCACCGCGATCGGGCAGCCCTCGCGCTCGGCGACCTCGCGCAGCCGTTGCGAATTCGACGAGTTGGGCGCGCCGACCACGATTAACGCATCAACCACCGGCGCAACCTTTTTCACTGCGAGCTGACGGTTGGTGGTGGCATAGCAAATATCTTCCTTGTGCGGACCGGAGATATTCGGAAACCGCTCCTTCAGCATCGCGACGATCTCGGCGGTATCATCGATCGACAATGTGGTCTGAGTGACGAATGCGAGATTGTTGGGATCCTTTGGCGTAAAGGTCGCGGCGTCGTGCGCGGTCTCGATCAAAGTCACCGCCCCTGGCGGGAGCTGCCCGAGCGTGCCCACCACTTCCGGGTGATGGGAATGTCCGATCAGCAGAATCTCGCGGCCGCGCTTGAAATGGATGGCAGCTTCCCGATGCACCTTGGTGACCAGGGGGCAGGTTGCGTCCAGCGAAAAGAAATTGCGGGCCTGCGCATCGGCGGGCACGGATTTGGGAACGCCGTGGGCCGAAAACACCACCGGGGCATTGGTGTTGTCGGGAATTTCCGCGAGTTCCTCGACGAAAATCGCGCCCTTGGTCCGCAGGCTGTCGACGACGTAACGGTTATGGACAATCTCGTGCCGGACATAGACCGGGGCGCCATAGATCGTCAGCGCGCGTTCCACCGTGTCAATGGCCCGCACCACCCCGGCGCAAAAGCCTCGCGGCGAACAAAGCACGATCTTGAGGGGCGGTTTTGCCTGCATGGGAGCGATCTCGGGACCGAATCACCCCTCGCCGGCGGGCAGGGAACGGTCAATTGCGGTAAGCACTTGGGACTGCTTTCGGGCGCTGTCAAGGCCGATAGTTTGACCATTGCGCGGCACGCCCGGGACGGCTTATATACGGGATAATTCCCGTCATCGCTGATGACCACGGCTTCGCCTCCCAAGGGGTGGGCGAAGCGCAAAGGAGATTTGCCATGAGCAATGCACCGCTGATGCCAAAGGCGACTGCCGTGTGGCTGGTCGATAATACCGCGCTGACGTTCGACCAGGTCGCCGATTTCACCAAAATGCACCCGCTCGAGGTCCGCGCGATTGCCGATGGCGATGCCGCGCAAGGCATCAAGGGCATGGACCCGATCTCAACCGGCCAGCTTACCCGCGACGAAATCGAACGGGGCGAAAAAGACCCGAATTACCGTCTCAAGCTCGGCGAGAGCAAAGTCACGCTGCCGCCCCAGGCCAAGAAGAAGGGACCGCGCTATACGCCGGTTTCCCGCCGGCACGAGCGGCCGAGTGCGATCTTGTGGCTGGTGCGCAATCACCCTGAGCTGAAAGACGCGCAAATCATGCGGCTGGTCGGCACCACCAAGACCACCATCGCCAGCGTACGCGACCGCACGCACTGGAACGCCTCCACCTTGACCCCGATGGACCCGGTGACGCTGGGCCTGTGCTCACAAATTGAGCTGGATTTCGAGGTGCAGCGCGCGGCCAAGGAGAAGCCGGCCGATGCTGCCTATGGCGGCGCGACCCTGCTGCCGGCTTCGGAGACCACCCGCAAGGAGCCTGAATTCGAGCCAAGCGAGAAGCAACGCGATGACCTCAATGTCGACGCGGTGTTCGCCAAGCTCAAGACCATTGGCGGAAAAAAGCCAGACGAGCAGTAGCACTTAGAGCCACAAGTTCAGGTGACGCAACGGCCCGGCTCAAGCAGTTTCGCAACTTCGGTCAACACGCTAACGACGGGCTCGCAGGCGACGGCCCGCTTTTCAGTGCCGGGCCGCAGCCATGCGGGCGCAGGGGCGCGGTCTTGATGTGCTTGCGCGACAGGCACTCGGACCAACACCGATGTATCGGCCAAACCGTTCAGCTTGAGTGAAATGGTGCGCGTCGGAACGACGGAATGAGCGATGCCGCCAGGCCGATCTGCCTTGGCGTCGCGATTGATCCCCGTTGGAGACATGCCCAATAGCGTTTTTGCATCGCCGGCAAGGTCGCGCCCAGCTGCCAACGGCACGACGCCAAGGGTCAGCGAGATGGCCGCCGCAGCAAAAATCCCCCGCGATAGATTTGACATGTGACTTTCCCTCGCCCCATGGCGCGGGAACACAACGCGAGGGAACCGGCACGGTTCTGCCAGCTCGCAATCACTTAACCGTGTCTAAAAAAAGTTTTAGGGCCCTGGAACGACTCTGGGGGCCTCGGAGTCATTCCGGCAGCCGGTTATCCCCCCTGCCCCATTGACCGGCGATGTAGGGCGCGACCGTGGTGATGCCGGTCGCGCCTTACTTTTATCTCCCAAAACCTGCTGACGCTGACACCGCGACCGCTACGCAATTCATCGGTGCCGCACCTCTCCACCACTTTAGCTGAACTGGCGGTCGTCAAGGCCGGGTACCGGTGCCGGATTTAAAAGGCTGGGTGCCATCGAGGCTATTGGCGCGCTGCTCTGTTTGCTGGCATTACCGGAGACTCGCAAGAAGGCAGAGGATCAATCTCCTCATGTTTTATCGGCTCCTCCGAAATTCGCAGCCGAATAGGGCGTCACTTGAGCCAGTCATCCATGGTTTCCATGTTTTCGCACGACCTTTTCATCGTCTGGTGCATCATTGTCCTTGCAACCCTCGGCGTCATTACGCGCCCTTTTCGTCTGCCGGAGGCGACCTGGGCTGTCGCCGGGGCCGTGACCCTGGTCATCCTTGGCCTTTTGCCGTGGAGCGACGCACTCAACGGAATGCGCAAGGGCACCGATGTCTATTTCTTTCTCATCGGCATGATGCTCATTGCCGAGCTTGCCAGGCTGGAAGGACTATTCGACTGGCTAGCCGCGCTGGCAGTAGCGCGCGCGCGAGGTTCACCGCAACGGCTTTTTCTGTTGATTTATCTCGTGGGTATTTTGGTCACCGTTCTGCTCTCGAACGATGCCACAGCCATTGTCCTCACCCCCGCCGTTTACGCGGCTACGCGAGCCGCGGGCGCAACGCCGCTTCCGTATCTCTTCGTATGCGCTTTCATTGCGAACGCGGCCAGCTTCGTGCTTCCGATCTCTAACCCCGCCAATCTCGTGGTGTTCGGCGAACGCATGCCGCATCTGGCCGACTGGCTACGTCAATTCGCGTTACCTTCGCTGGCCGCCATCGTCGTGACCTATGCTGCGCTTCGCCTGAGCCAGCGGCGAGCCCTCAATGAAGAAAAGATCGAAAGCGCGGTCGTCAAGCCTCGGCTCAGCAGGGGTGGCAAACTATCCGCTTTCGGTATCGCAGCGGTAGGGGTCATTTTGATCGGCGCATCGGCGCTGAATTTTCAACTGGGCTTGCCGACCTTGCTCTGTGGCGCCGTCACATCGGTGACAATCCTGGGCCTGAACCGTCAGTCGCCGAAGGCCTTGTTGTCAGGCGTTTCCTGGAGTGTGCTGCCGCTCGTCGCGGGATTATTCGTCATGGTAGAGGCTTTGATCCGCACCGGGGCGATATCGAGGCTGGCGGAATTGATTGGCGGCAAGGCCGCACAATCCGAGGCTGCGGCAACATGGGGCGTCGGCATCGTCACCGCGCTCGCCGACAATATCGCGAATAACTTACCGGTCGGCCTGATCGCCGGTTCGGTCGTAGCCAACGATCATCTGCCCGCCTCGGTAACCGGCGCAATGCTGATCGGGGTCGATCTAGGTCCGAACCTTTCGATTACCGGCTCACTCGCAACCATTCTGTGGCTGGTGGCGCTTCGCCGGGAGAAAATCGAAGTCAACGCGCTGCGTTTCCTCGGCGTCGGGCTGATAGTGATGCCGCCTGCATTGGTCGCCAGTCTGCTCATCTTGAGGTAAAGCGAGACAAAGCGCCGCACCCAGAAAAAAGGGCGCGCCGTGAAGCGCGCCGATTTATTCAATCCAAACTATCGTCTTTGACTATTGCTCGATAGCAGGCGTTCACGCCACCCTGGGCGTGCGGTTACGCGAATTGCGCTGGAAGAACAGGGCCTGGCTCGCGACCGCCGAGACCATCGCTGGCTGGAACGGTTTGGAAATCAGGAACGCCGGCTCGGGACGCTCGCCGGTCAGGAAACGCTCGGGGTAGGCCGTAATGAACACCACCGGCACCTCGAACACCCGCAGTAACTCGTTGACCGCGTCAAGTCCGGAACTGCCGTCGGCTAATTGGATGTCGGCCAGGATTAGCCCGGGCTTCTTGTTCTTGGCGAGAGCAACCGCGTCGGAATGGGTGC
Source organism: Bradyrhizobium sp. (assembly GCA_025960445.1). Lineage (GTDB taxonomy): Bacteria > Pseudomonadota > Alphaproteobacteria > Rhizobiales > Xanthobacteraceae > Bradyrhizobium. Next base: position 5,764 of record JAICIT010000047.1, read on the forward strand.
GCGCAACGCCGATAACATTGTGCCCGAGGTTCTTCACCAGGCTCTCGAGGTCCATCGCGATAAAGGTTTCATCCTCAATGATGAGCACGTCGGTCGCAATCTCCGCCGCCATCTCGCGGCCGGCTGCATCCGCCAGCCTGCGGGTCTCGCCAACATCGATACCGAGAATGAAGCCGACTTCCTCCTCCGAAAAACCTTCAAGCGACAACAGCAGGAAGGCCTGGCGCGGCAACGGCGTGATGTTGGAAAGGCGGCGCTCCGACGGCATCGGCAGCGTGGTGACGTCGGCATCCTCGTTGATGGCCACCGAATTCCAGATTTGCGTAAAGAGACGGAATAGCCCGGCGCGCGGGCCATGCTGCTCGTCCAGCAATGAGGGATCCTGGAGCAGCGCCTCGAGCATGGCCCCGACATAGGCATCGCCGGAGGCCTGGCTTCCGGTCAGGGCGCGGGCATACCGGCGCAGCAATGGCAAGTGTTCAGCAACGAGCTGTGATCGGGACATCCCCACTCCATTATGTCTTGGGCCAAGCTTCCTGCATGGGGTGACCCGGTTCCCCCTGATCGTGCCTGATTACTCTCCAGTAGGATAAAAGTTCCCGTCTTCGCGGAACTTTTAGGCGAAGTTCGCATTAGCACTTCCTAAAAGCCTCAATATCAAGGACAAAATTCTTGAAACTGCAGGGACTTAACTCTCGGGGAAGCGTGGAACAGGTCATGAAGGAAGTAAAGTCTCAGGCCGGGAAGACTGCGGGCCCCGGTAAGCAGGGCGGCCTCAATGCCGAAATCCAGTCGAGGATCGGCCACCAACTCCGGGCGATGTACGACGATGTCGTACGCCAAGGGGTGCCCGAACGCTTCGCCGAACTGATCCGCAAGCTTGATGTACCGAAACCTGATCCCCAAGTGGGAAACGCGGGCGACCCAGAAGACGGGAGGAGCTAATGCCTCTCACAGATTCTCTTCGCGACGATATTCTTGCATCGGTACCCAGTCTGCGCGCTTTCGCCATTTCGCTGAGCGGCAACGGCGATCGCGCCGATGACTTGGTGCAGGAAACTCTGTTACGTGCGCTGGCCAATATCGATTCATTCCAGCCCGGCTCCAATTTGCCGGCGTGGCTGTTTACGATCCTGCGCAACCTGTTCCGCTCGGACTATCGCAAGCGGCGCCGCGAAGTGGAGGACGCCGACGGCAGCTATGCCAAGACGCTGAAGACGCAGCCCGCGCAAAACGCGCATCTCGAATTCGAGGAATTTCGCGCCGCCCTCGACAAACTTCCGCAGGATCAGCGCGAAGCCCTGATCCTGGTCGGCGCCTCCGGCTTTTCCTATGAGGATGCCGCGGCGATCTGCGGGTGCGCCGTTGGAACGATCAAGAGCCGCGTCAACCGGGCACGATCAAAGCTTAGCGCGCTGCTCTATGTCGAGGGCGCGGAGGATTTCGGTCCCGATGAAACCGTGCGGGCGGTTATAGGCGGCAGCGGCGGTTGATCAGAACCCGCTTTTAGCCTGATTAGAAAAATCAGCATTGAAATCGCATGACGTCTAACGCTGCGGCTTCGCCGGGGCGGAGAATTGCTCGGTCCGGTCTCGCTCCGTCATATCGATGACGGTGTTCATCGGCGCCGTCAGTTCATAGACATAACTGACATCCGTGAAATAGCGCTTCGAAACTCCGCCGAGCGCTTCCGGCGCCACCCGATCCAGCAGGATCAATCCGAAATCGCTGTCTCGTCGCCGCGTCGCCTCGCTGGTGTTGAATTCTTCCCAACGAAAATGAAATACCTTGTCGGGCTCATCGCCCGTGACGTCCCAATGCGCGACGATGTGCGGGTGCTTGCCTACCAGCGAAAGCCCCTCGTCGGAATGCGACGCCAGCTCGAAGAACAACAGCGACAGGCTCTGCGCGGCACGCGCGCTCACCGCAATATCCGGTCCGTTCACCGCGATCCGTTCGGAGTGAGGGATCGCCCGCGCCTCGAACAAGCCCTTCAATTGCACACCTTGCCATTGGCTTTCGCTGAGCAGCGACACGACATTCGACATCGCGTGAATGCGGCCGATCAACAGCTCGCGAGCCACGTCAATATCCGCTCCGTGCCGTAACGTGCGTGTCACGATCGACTGGATCACCGCAAGGATGTTCTTCACGCGATGATTGAGTTCATCGATGACCGCGGTCAAACGGCGTTCGAAGCCGATTCGCACCTGGATCTCGCGGCTGAGGCGGAGATTGTTGTAGGCAACATAGCCGAACAGCCCGCAGATGATGCCGGTCAGCGCCAGTCCAATCGCGGCCACGACCGCGGCCGTCTCTTCGGCGCGCTTCAATGCGTTGGTCTTGGCGTAATAGCCCAGCGACCAGTCGCGTCCGCCGAACGTCACGGTTCGGATGCTCGAGGGCGGCCCCTCCTGGCCTGAGGACGTTCTTGAACTGACATGGCCCTGCTGATCGGCGATGAGTTCGGCATTCGCATCTCGAGGATCCTTGAGCACCACCGAAAACAACGACAGGTCATCATTGGTCAGCATCAGCGATGAAAGCTCATAGGAAAATGTGACGAACCCGGCCGGCTGCGCATTGCTGTCCTGCAGAACCGGCGCCGCAAGAACGAGGCCAACCGGGCCATCGGGACGCAGCAGCGCGATCGGGTCGGACGCCACCGGCTTTCCGCTCGCCAACGCGCGCCCCAGCATTGATCCGAGGATCGGCTGGTTATCAAGCGCGCGACCCGGGAGGCTCAAGGTCTCGGCATTCCGGGGCTCGACATCCATCACGACATCGATCGGCTGCTTGAGAGAGCCCGGGTCCAGCGGAGTGTCGTCGAAATTCCGGATGGTCGGATTGGAAAATCCTGCGCCCGCGAGTTCGGTGTGAGCCGCCTCGAGTTCGTCCGGCTTCAGCCGCGCAATCCAGTTTGCGACAACGAAATCGGTCTTGAACGCGTAGATCGAAGCGCGCAGCGGCTGCAGCATATTGGCCTTGATCACCGACGGCGAACGGAACAAGCCGGATGCGACGCGCGCAAGCAGTTCACGTTCCGTCAGCCGGTCCTGAACCAGGCTGGCATGAACGTCGATCGCGCGGGCCAGCGCTATGCCGTCCACGGTCAATTCCTGATCGTGGACGCGATAAGCCGCAAGGCCGGAGAACAGAACCCCGATCAGCGCGATAAAACCAATGATGAAGCTCAGCCGAACCACTCGCTTACTCAGAAAAAGAGGAGTTGGCGAACACTAGAACAGGCATCACGTCCGCCGCGCGGCACAAGTAAATGGAGGGAGTCAACATCCGCAATAATGAAGCAGCAAGCACCCACAGGCAACTACACTTGGCCGATCACTGGACAACGCCAGCAGGATCATGATCTTGCCAAGGGCCGAGATAGGCAATTCGCTGATCGGCGATTTCGTTCCCGCCGCACGCGAAAGCCGTTTGTTATTACACGAATGATCGTTAGAAGCGTTAACGCCGGAGCCTCACAGGTCCGCTGTTAACCATCGATGAGTTCAGCCGGAAGGCATCCGCGCAGAGGCAGGCGGATTGAGCCCTCCCTTGGCCTCAATAAAGTCGATGATGCGCTCAAGGCCTTGGCTTTTCCTCAGATTGGTCATGACAAAGGGTCGCTCGCCACGCATGCGGCGGGCATCGATGTCCATCTTTTCCAGCGAGGCGCCGACATGCGGCGCAAGGTCGATCTTGTTGATGACGAGCAGATCAGACCGGGTGATACCGGGACCGCCTTTAGACGGAATCTTGTCGCCTGCCGCGACGTCGATCACGTAGATCGTCAGATCGGCCAGCTCCGGCGAGAATGTGGCGGCGAGATTGTCGCCACCTGACTCGATCAACACCAGGTCGAGTTCGGGAAATTTCTCGCGCATGTCCGCTACCGCGGCGAGGTTCATCGAGGCGTCTTCGCGGATCGCGGTGTGCGGGCAGCCACCGGTTTCGACGCCCGCTATGCGATCCGGTGTCAACGAGCCCGAGCGCACCAGAAATTCCGCGTCCCATTTGGTGTAGATGTCATTGGTGATCGCGGCGATGTCGTAGCGCTCCCGCATCGACTTGCATAACAAATCCATCAGCGCCGTCTTTCCAGATCCGACCGGACCACCAATGCCGATTCGGAGCGGGCCGTTGTGATCAGACATTTCCAAATTCCCCTTGGTGAGCTTGTCCGAGACTAGCGACAGACGTTTCGGCGAGGCGTACCTTGGCAAACGTCATCACGATCGAAATAGCCTTGTGTATTGGCTTTCATGCCGCATGCTGGCGAGGTCGGCGCGAAACGTGGCGCTGCCTGGATCGTCCACCGAGGCATTCAGTGCCCGTGCTGCGGTCGCGGCCACCACCGGCTCCAGCCACGCCACCACGCGCTGGCTATCAGTTTGACCGAGTGGAACCAACCGCGCGCCGGCCGATATCCAGTTCGAGGTGAGCGCGTGAAGGAAGGCGTGCATCGTTGGCGCCAGCGGGATTGCATGCGCGGCGCTGACCACACCTACG
>JAICIT010000048.1 GCA_025960445.1 Bradyrhizobium sp.
ACCTTAGCCATTTCGAAGCAATCGTGCCCTGCGGGGTGGACGATCCTCGCTACGGCGTCACCAGCCTCGCCGATCTCGGCCATGCAACCACGATGGCGGAGTTCGACCTGGCACTTCGGCGGTCGTTCCGGGACGTGTTCGAGGCTTCTCTCTGATCCGTCGATAGTGGCGAAGGCCTAGGCGGTATGGCCGGGATCGATCTCCTTTGGAGTCTTTTTTTCACGCTGCGGTGTCATCTTCGCGGGATCTGGCGCGCCAGGGACGCCCCGCGGCCCCAGTAGTTCGCGCTGGATGTCGTCTTCGGATTTCGCGGGCTCGGTGCCGTTCGGAGGTACTTGCCTGATCATCATCTGTCTTTCTCGGCGTCCGCGCGGATGCGCGGTATGGACTGAAAAAGCCTGATCGGTGCAATAGTTCCGTTATTCGGCACTCTGTAATACTTCCGGACTCTGCAACAGGGTGAGTTCGTTTGCCGCTGCACGGCCCGCCTCGGTCAATCCGCGAAGCGTGCGATCACCGCTCTCGGCGCACTCAACTATCCTGCTGGCGATATGCCGCCGCGCGTCGTGCTGCTCGCTTCCGAGCGCAAGAACATTGCAAGCTCGCTCCAGCGCGATTTCCATATTGGCCAGGGTTCTGGGGTCAAAGCTTTCCGCGATCATCATGGCCCTTCCCCCTTCAAAACTGCCTGTTCGCGTCTCCAGTGTAACAACCCTGCTTCAGCTCTTCGCCGGCCTGCCCCGCTTGGCAAAAAACAATCCCTGCAAGTCGGCTGCGTTTCGCAAGATTCCCGCTCGCTTCATAGCTTCGGTTCGCTCCACGCCCGGCTTCATATTGCGCGCTTGTTCGAGCGCGATCAGCGCCTCGGCCTCAAGATCGATTTTGGGAGATGAGACTTTCTTATCGTGAACCATGCTGCCTTGCTCAAGGAGTCGCCTGCTCTCAACGCCTGCTATTCAGATATCCGTTGATCGCTGGTAGGCCTTCGGACCTGTAGGGATCACCAGCCACAGTTCCGCTTTCCGCATGCCCACACTTGCGGCATTCGAAGCTGCGGCGCTCGAGTCCTCCGGGCTCCGATTCAATCCCAACAGTGATCATCCAGATTTGGCAACGCGGACACCGCCGCCGGTCGATCGGCAACAGTTCAGGGTCGGGCTTTCGTATCGCCGCCATAACGAAGGAAGGTAGCGCTGGCTCGAAATGCCTGTCTGTTCGGTCTCCGACCGAACCTGTACCGGTGGTGATGTTTTCAGAATTGGTCAGTCAAGTTGCGACAACGCATCGACAACTGACGTGACCAGGGATGCCATCGTGTAGGGCTTCGCTAACCATCCGAGCGGCGCATACGGTTCGGCCCGCCTTCGAGTGTGTGGATCGTCATGAGCGGTGGCAAAGATGCAGCGAATCCCAAGCTCCTTGAACAACTCCCGAGCCGCATCAATGCCGTCCCGTTCGCTGGCCAGGCGTATATCCATCACAGCCAAAGAGGGCCGGTGCGCTTTCGCAAGCGCAATTGCTTCCTCCGCGGTCGTCGCAGTGCCGATCACATTGAATCCGGCGTCCGCCAGCGCCGCAACGGTCTGCAGCCCGATCAGAAAATCGTCCTCCACCACCAGAATACGTGTTTGGTCGCGCTCCGTTGCGAGCTCCCGGCGCGAGCGACTTCGCAACGGAGGTTGCTTCGGAGGAACCGAGGGCAGCGCAAATCGCTCGGCCGGAACTCGCGAAGCTCTCGCCGGCCCAGGTTTCACGAAGGTCGGCCCGCTGCAAATCGGAGAACGGCGCGAGACGGCGCGCGGGTCACGTCGAACGTGCCCTGCAGCTGACCGGCAAGCCCCAGCACAAGCTGCAATCCCGACGAACCATTTCGGACAGCGTTCAGATCAAAACCGTCGCCATCGTCTTCCACATACAATTCAAATTTACCATCCGTCTCAGTCAAACCGACCCGGATAATCCCTTTCGGACGGTGCTTGGTGCCATGCTTGACGGCGTTGGTCAGGAGCTCGTTCAGGATCAGGGCCAGCGGCATCGCGGCATCATTTGAGAGTATGCCGCTTGCGGTCTCGGTGACCACATCGATCGCTGGAGGCAACGTCTGTTGAAGCGTCTGGCAAACAGCACCGAGAAACTCGGTCGCGCTAAAATGGCTGGCATCGGTGGTGCCGTAGAGTACACGCTGAGCGGCTGCCATCGAGGCAATGCGCCCGCTCGCCTCATCAAGCACCCGCCGCGCTTCCTCGCTCCTGGCTCTCTTAGCCGCGTTGAATACCAACGATTGCAGCATCTGCATGTTATTCTTCGTGCGGTGATTGAGCTCATTGAGCAGCAAACGCTGCTGCGACTCGGCCTGCCTTCTTTCGCTGATGTCCACCAACATATTGATGGCGCCAACCACCTTTCCCGAGACATCCCTTAGCGGCGTCGGAAACGGAATGAAGGGAATCCGTCTGCCGTCCGGCCTTTCAGCTACAGCCTCAGCGTTGCGTATCGGCCGCCCCTCCTTCAGCGCCACCGCCATCGGGCACTGATCGTGCGGCAACGGCGAGCCGTCGGGATTGTAGAGCTTCCAGGTGACGCACCATTCGTCGCTGCCCAGTGTAGGCGTCCTGCCCGCGAGCTCGACGGCTGCGTCGTTGAAGTAGGTGATTCTGCCGTCGGCATCCGTCGTGTAAATCGCGGCCGGAATTGCGGCGAGCAAGTCCTGCAAACGTTGCTCGCTTTCCAGGAGCTTACGCTGGGTTTCTTTGCGCTCGGTAATGTTTCGCGCGATCTTCGAGGCTCCGATGATACGGCCTGTTCGGTCGTACACGGGCGAAACTGTGAGAGAGATATCGACCAGACTCCCATCCTTTCGCTGTCGGATGGTTTCATAATGATGAATACGTTCACCGCGGCGGAGACGCGCCAGAATTCCCGGCTCTTCGTCTTGACGATCCGCAGGAATCAGCAGGGTTACCGGCTGGCCGATGGCTTCGTCCGCCGTGTAGCCAAACAGATGCTCGGCGCCGGCATTCCACGTTTGGATCACGCCATTAAGATCTTTGCTGATGATAGCGTCGTCGGAAGACTCGACGATCGCCACCAGGTGCATCGCGCTACGCTCGGCAGCGCGGCGCGCCTCATCCTCTTTCAGACGCGCCAGGCTAAAACCAAGCTGGCGGGCAAGGGTAAGGGCAACTCGTACCTCCGGGTCCGAGAAGCGATGCGGAGCATCGTAATAAGCCATGAACTTGCCGATCAGCCGGCCACTTTGCTGGATCGGAATAAAAGCCACCGCGCCGATCCCCTCACGCGCAATAGTCTCCTTCAGATCATCTGAAAGATCCGATGCGGCGACGTCCTCGAAATAAACCGGGCGGGGTTTCTTGTCGTCCTTGACCCAAGGTGAATGTCCTTCGACCGCTTGCCGATATCTGTCGGAAAGACCGCGCCAAGCCACGAAGCGCATTACGTCCGCGCTGTCGAACAACAGAATGGCCGCGCGGTGGCAATCAAGCCCATGCCCGATCGCATCGAGCGCAGCTTCGTGAACTTCCTGCACCGAGGTGACGTCCTGGAGTCGTTCCGAAAACTCGTACAGTGCGGCCTGCTCATGCATCCGCCGTGCGAGCGCCTGCTCTGCTATTTTTCGAGCGCTTATGTCGTGCTGAACGCGCACGGCGTAAAGGAACCGGCCCGCGCTGTCCCGGATGCTCGACGAAGTGACTTGAGCCCAGAAGTGTGTGCCGTCTTTGCGACGAATCCGCTTTTCGATGGAGTATCGGTCAATTTCGCCTGCAAGCTGACGCCGGAATTCCTGGAGATCGCGCGCAGCATCCTCTGGCAACGTCTCCTCGAACACGGTCCGGCCCAACAACTCGGGCGGCGAATGGCCGGTCAACTGCGATAGCTCCCGATTGAGCCGCAGGATCCGGCCCTCTCCATCGACTTCAACAATTCCCGCGCCAACCTGTTCGTAGCTAACGGCAACTCTCTCGAGCGATTGAAGGCCTGCCAGATCTGCGGCAGGCCTTTCCTGCATATTCATCGCCCGATCCTCACAACTAATGATCCAAGATTTACTGACTGAGTGCCGAATTGAATTTGATGCGCGCGGGTGATGCATCCATTCCATCCCAACCCCCAAAACTGCACTGCACAACGATTCGCGAGGGGGTGAAAAGGTTCCACTCCGGAAGACGAAAAAAGTTCCGGAACCACTTAGATATTTAGTTCCAAAAGCCAGAGCTTAGGCTTTCGCCGAGCTTATCAGTATCAAAACGAAACCGCTCGTTTGAGAAAATCAGCCTCTTCATCGATTTATTGATGATTTCTGATCTGTAGAACCAGCGACCCGCAACGAGGCATTCGGAACCAGCGGCGTTATCCGAATGAATCATGCCCGAGTCGCGGTGTTTTGGTGGCGGTGTAGCTGAAGCCCAACCGATGCGCAGGCCTCGGTCGAATCGGTACCTTCGGATTAAGCCCGCTAAATGGTAGACAGCACAGAAAAACGTTCGCCGGCTCTGCGCAGATTAAGTGCGTCAGGGACGGCGTCCTCCTCGCGGACCAAATCGACGCGTGCCGAGGAAGGTCCGCGCCAACAGGACGCAATCATCTCCGACACCAACTCCGCCGAACCCGCAAACACCGCCTCGACGCTGCCGTCCCGTCGGTTGCGCACCCACCCGTGAACTCCGCTCGCCTTTGCGCGGTGCTCGACCCAGGCGCGGTAGCCCACGCCCTGTACACGACCTGTGATCGTCACCTGACGGATCGAACCGCTCATTTATTTCTTTAGTCCCAGGAACTCGCGGCCGCGTGTTTTCCATTGAGGGTCGCGCGCGAGCCGGCCTGTCAGCTCGGCTGACGCCAACCCACCTAACGCTCTCGGCGGCTGTCCTGCACGCAGCGCTTTAAGCGTTTCGTGCACGGCTTGGGTTGCCGCGGCAAAGGGCGCATGACCTTGCAGCGCGATCTTCACTCGCTGATCTGCAAGATAGCGCAAATCCGACATTTCTTCGGGAGCCCCGCCCAAAATGATCGGCAGTTTTGTTGATTTCGCGATCGCCTCCAGTTCGGAAGCTTTCTTTATTCCGGTAAAGAACAATGCGTCGACACCCGTGGCCTCGTACGCTTTCGCGCGCGTTAGCGCGTCATCGAGTGAGCTGATCGAAGCCGCCCCGGTGCGCCCGATCACAACCAGAGAAGGATCGCTGCGTGCATCGAGCGCTGCTCTCATCTTGCCGACGCCTTCCTCAAGAGAGATCAATTGCGTGTCGCTGTGCCCAAACGCTTGCGGAAGCAACGTGTCCTCGATCGTAATGCCGGCAGCACCGGCAGCCTCAAGCTCTTCGATGGTACGGTGAACGTTCAGCGCGTTGCCATAGCCGTGGTCGGCGTCGACCAGAACCGGCAATGCTGCGGCACGCGACATCCTGCGCATTTGCTCTGCGAGTTCGCTCAGCGTGATCAAGGTGATATCCGGATCGCCTAATATCGCGAGCGAAGCGACCGAACCGCCGAACATCCCCAGTTCAAACCCAAGGTCTGCTGCGATTCGGATCGAGATCGCGTCGTAGACCGAACCCGGCCGAACGCATGCGGAACCCGACAGAATCGAACGTAATAATTCGCGACGCTTTCGGAAGGCCATCAGTTCCTCTCAAAATCCGCGGTGATTGCGATCAGCCGAGCCGGAATGCGCGCTGCTCGAGCAGAGGTTTTCACGCCTGCGGCAGCTTAGGCAAATTCGAGGATCAGCGCGTCGACGGCCAGGGTGGCTCCGGGAGTAGCGTGAATTTTCTTTACCGTGGCGTCCCGTTCGGCGCGCAGGACGTTCTGCATTTTCATCGCTTCCACAACGGCGAGCGTTTCGCCGGCTTTGACCTCCTGCCCCTCGGCCACCGCGATCGACACCACCAGGCCCGGCATCGGGCACAGCAGCTTCTTGCCGGTGTCGGCCTTGGCGCCGACCGGCATCAACCGTGCGGCGCCTGCCTCGAATTCGGTGAAGACGTTGATCGCGACTTCATAGCCCTGATGCGCAAGGCGAATCCCGTTCGGGATCGGGCGTACCTGCATTGCCACCAGGCGACCATCGATGGTCCCGTGCCAGACCGGATCACCGGGCTTCCACGGTGAGACCAGAACGTGAGGATTGCCCAGCGCACCATCCGCGCCGACGAAACGCACGACGATGCCATCGGTATCACGCGCGATATCGAGAGCGATCTCGGTGCGGTCCAGCCACACCGAGCGGCGGCGTTCACGCTGCACCAGCCGGCCGGTCAGTTGTCCGGAAATCTGGCGCTTGCGTTCGCCCAGCACGTGGTCGACAGCCGCGGCGACCGCGGCCAGTCGGCGCGCGATCTCGCCTTCCGGATTGCGAACCGCAAAACCCTTCGGAAACTCTTCCGCGATGAAACCAGTGGAAAGCTTGCCCTCGCGCCAGCGCGGATGAAGCATCAGGGCCGACAGGAACGGAATGTTGTGGCGGATGCCATCGATGTAGAAGAAATCAAGCGCGGTCGCCTGCGCCTCAATAGCTGCCGCGCGCGAAGGCGCATGCGTCACTAGCTTGGCGATCATCGGATCGTAGTAAATAGAAATCTCGCCGCCTTCCTGCACGCCGGTGTCGTTGCGGACAGTGATGCCGTCGGCGCTGCTCTCATGCGGCGGACAATATTTCACCAAGCGTCCGATCGACGGGAGGAAGTTGCGGAACGGGTCTTCGGCGTACACCCGTGACTCGACAGCCCAACCCGTCAGCGTGACCGCCTTTTGCGCGATCGACAGCTTCTCTCCCGCAGCCACCCGGATCATCTGTTCGACCAGATCAATCCCGGTCACGAGTTCGGTCACGGGGTGCTCGACCTGCAATCGCGTGTTCATCTCCAGGAAATAAAAGCTTTTGTCCTGGCCAGCCACGAACTCAACGGTCCCCGCCGAGTCGTAATTCACCGCTTTGGCGAGGGCGATCGCCTGCTCGCCCATATGCCGGCGCGTAGTCTCATCGAGAAGTGGTGACGGCGCCTCCTCGACGACCTTCTGGTTGCGCCGCTGGATCGAACATTCGCGCTCGCCGAGATGGATAACGTTGCCGTGCTTATCCCCCAGCACCTGAATTTCAATGTGACGCGGATCGACGATGAATTTCTCGATGAAAACCCGATCATCGCCAAACGACGCCTTGGCTTCAGCTTTGGCGAGACCAAATCCCTCTGCCACCTCATTGGTCGAATTCGCGATCCGCATGCCCTTGCCGCCGCCGCCAGCGGAGGCCTTGATCATGACCGGATAGCCAATCCCGTCAGCGATCTTCACCGCATGCTTGGCATCCTCGATTACGCCAAGGAAGCCCGGTACGGTCGAGACATGGGCCTTCGCCGCCGCCTTCTTGGACTCGATCTTGTCCCCCATCGCGGCGATGGCCTTTGCATTGGGCCCGATGAAAACGATGCCGGCCTGGCTAAGCGCTCGCGGAAAAGCTTCGCGCTCGGACAGGAAGCCGTAGCCGGGGTGCACCGCCTGCGCGCCAGTCTTGCGGCAAGCGTCAATAATTTTCTCCATCGCCAGATAGCTTTCGGCGGCTGCAGGCGGGCCGATCAGGACGGCCTCATCGGCCATTTCGACATGGAGCGCATCGCGGTCGGCCTCTGAATAAACGGCCACGGTTTCGATCCCCATCCGCCGGGCAGTTTTGATGATCCGGCAGGCGATCTCGCCGCGATTGGCGATCAAAATGCGCTTGAACATGTGCTTGCTTACTTGCAACTTTTAGGGCGGGATCGGCTCTCGCGAACCGGTCCGCAATGTGGCACGGGCGGGCGGACGTAACAATTCCGTCGTACAGCAAAACTAAACAGAGGCAACGGTCTAGCCGGAATTTGCTTCTGAGGGGGAGAATTTAATGCGCCGTTCAATCGTGTTGCTGTCCATTTGCATCAGCGTTCTCCCGGTCGGCGCGGGATTCGCCCAGAACGACAGGCCCCGCAATCTTATCCTGTTTGTGCCCGATGGATTGAGGGGTCAAATCGTGACCCCCCAAACCGCGCCAGCCATGGCGGAGGTGCGCGACAAGGGTGTCAACTTCCAGAATTCCCACTCGCTATTCCCAACGTTCACAACGGCCAATGCCTCTGCAATGGCTACCGGCCATTATCTCGGCGACACCGGTGACTTCTCCAATACGATCTACACCGGTTATCCCGTCGGGCCGGCGAACGGCACCGTGACGCCATTTCTGGAAGTCGATCCCGTTATCATCGACGTCGACGAGCATTTCGGCGGCAACTATCTGAACGAGGAAACGGTCCTGAAAATGGCGCGAGCCCAAGGCTACAGCACCGCCGCCATCGGCAAGCTCGGGCCAACCCTGATTTTCGATCACACCGATAAACCGGCCGCGGAAGGCCTGCATTCAATCGTCATCGATGATGCGACCGGCGGCAAGAACGGCGTGCCGCTCTCGGACGAGATGAAGGCCGCGCTGACAAAGGCCAACCTGCCGCTCGCAACGCCTTCGCGCGGCGAAAATGGCAAGTCCGGCGACGCCAAAACGCCGGGCACCTTGGTGCCGAACACCGCCCAGCAGGCCTATTTCGCCGATGCAGCCAGCAAGGTCGTGCTGCCGATGTTCAAGGAACGCGGCAAACCCTTCGTGCTGGTGTTCTGGTCGCGCGATCCCGATGGTAGCCAGCATAATACCGGTGACAGCCTAAATGCGGTGACGCCGGGCATCAACGGTCCAACCTCGCTCGCGGGCATCAAGAACGCGGATAACAACCTGGCCCAACTGCGCAAGGCGCTGGACGACCTCGGCCTCACCGCTACGACCAACATCATCGTCTCATCCGACCACGGATTTTCCACGATTTCCAAGGAAACCAAAACCAGCCCGTCGGCGAAGATCACCTATGAGGATACGCCGAAAGATTTTCTGCCGATGGGCTTCGTGGCGATCGATCTTGCAAAGGCGCTTAAGCTGCCGCTGTTCGATCCCAACAACAAGAACGCGCGCGTTCCGGACAACGAGCATCCGAAAGCCGGGAACGGCCTGCTGGGAGAATATCCGACAAAGCCCGAAGTTGTGGTGGCGACCAATGGCGGATCGGACCTGATCTATTTGCCTAACCATGAGCGCAGGCTGGCGCGGCGCACTATCAATGCGCTGCTCCAACAGGATTACGTGAGCGGCATCTTCGTCGATGACGCTCTCGGTCGCTTCCCAGGCACACTGGCGATGTCCGAGCTCGGTCTAAAGGGCAAGGCGGTGACACCTACCCCAGCCATCGTCGTCAATTTTCGTTCCTACGTAGCCGGATGCGACCAGCCGACCAATTGCTCGGTCGAAGTCGCCGATACGGTGCTGCGGCAAGGCCAGGGCATGCACGGCAGTTTTAGCCGCGGCGATACCCTCAATTTCATGGCGGCGATCGGTCCGGATTTCAAAACCGGATATGTCGACCCGCTTCCGGTCAGCAATGCCGATGTTGGCGCGACTGCGGCCAAACTGCTTGGCTTGGCGCCGAAGCCCAAAGGCGATTTGATCGGCCGGGTAATGACGGAAGCGATGCCGAACGGCGCCACTCCCCGCGCCTACACCGGTACGGTGAAATCGCAGATTTCCGCAAACGGACTTCGCACCGTGCTGAAGTTCCAGCGCGTGTCCAAGCAGCGGTATTTCGACGTGGCGGGATTTCGAGGGCGGACGGTCGGGTTAGACGCGGAAGGCGCCAAACAAACAACGGCGGGGAAATAGCCCGCCGTCGCACGTTCACACGAACCAGCGCGGTTACAGGCCGATATCGAACAGATTCGGCAGTTGGGCGAGTGGCAGCGTTGCCGCCCCAATAAGTGTGGCAACCAGCGCCATCAGCGTTCCGTTGCCGCGGCGCTTTCCACGCATCTGGCCGGCGATCCACTCCAGCACTTCGGTGTCGACCCCAACGGCCTGAGTTGGTGCCCAGCTTTCAATTGCCGTGTCCGGCGCCAGCGCTACCGTGCGCGGCGGCACCGGCAGACCCGAAGCCGAAGCCGCGTGATGCACGACCGCCTTGGCGAGAAGGTCATCGAAGCGTCCCTCGTCGCTTCGCTCGGCGGCCGCGTCGTTGATCTCGAACAGTGCCTCGGCTTCGGCGCGGCTGATCGGCTGGTCGTCGACGGCGGCGGCGGTCAGGATGCGGGCACACCACTCAGCGTCAAAGGCGTCCAAGGCGCGAGAAAAATGCACGCGGCCCCGCGTCGTTGGTCCTTCCCCTGTGATCACGCCATC
>JAICIT010000049.1 GCA_025960445.1 Bradyrhizobium sp.
CGTCGCAGCGCAAGGCGCATTTCGTCTCGGCGCTCTGTGTCGCCTGGCCTGACGGCCATTGCGAGGAAGTCGAGGCGCGCGCCGATGGCACGCTGGTTTGGCCGCCGCGAGGCACGGCTGGTTTCGGTTACGATCCGATGTTCTTGCCCGATGGATACACGCGCACGTTCGGGGAGATGACCAGTATCGAGAAGCACGGCCTGCCGCCGTTAGGCCTCGGGCTGTCGCATCGCGCCCGCGCCTTCGTCAAGCTCGCGGAGATCTGCCTTGACTAGCTCCCGAGTCCGCTTTTCACCGGAACAGCGAGACGCAAAAAGCGAAGCGTTCGGCGTTTACGTGCATTGGCCATTTTGCCTTTCGAAATGCCCGTACTGCGATTTCAACAGCCATGTCCGGCATGCCCCGATCGACGAGGAACGATATGCACGCGCATTCGCCCGCGAAATCGAAACCATTGCGGCGCGCGCGCCCGGTCGGGAGGTATCCTCGATCTTTCTCGGCGGCGGCACGCCATCGCTGATGCGCCCGCAAACCGTTGGCGCGATTCTGGATTCAATCGGCAGGCACTGGCGAGTGAGGCCGGACGTAGAGATCACGCTCGAAGCAAACCCCACAAGCGTCGAGGCTACGCGCTTCGCCGGCTACCGCGCTGCCGGAGTCAATCGGGTTTCGCTCGGCGTTCAAGCGCTCGACGATCTCTCATTGAAAGGGCTCGGACGCCTGCACACTGCGCGCGAAGCGCTGGAGGCGGTGGCGATCGCACGCAAAGCTTTCGACCGATACTCGTTCGACCTGATCTATGCCCGCCCGGACCAGACACCGAAGATGTGGGCGGAGGAGTTGAAGATTGCAATTGCCGAGGCGGCTGAGCATCTGTCGCTGTATCAACTGACGATCGAAGAGGGCACGCCGTTTTTCGGATTGCATGCCGCCGGAAAGCTAGCGACGCCGGATGAAGCGAGTGCGCGTGCTCTTTACGACGTGACCCAGGAAGTCTGCTCCGCGCACGACTTGCCTGCATATGAGATTTCGAACCATGCGCGCGCTGGCGCGGAATGCCGGCATAATCTGGTTTACTGGCGCGGGGAGGAGTACGCCGGCATAGGCCCGGGCGCGCATGGGCGACTAGATATCGATGGCGTCCGGCACGCGATGGCGACTGAGAAGCGCCCCGAGCAGTGGCTGATGCGCGTGGAAGCCAGCGGTCACGGCCTCACAACCGACGATCGCCTCAACAGCGAAGAGCGGGCCGATGAATTCCTGCTGATGGGCCTGCGTCTCACCGAGGGCATCGATCCGAAACGCTATGCGGCGCTGTCGGGCCGCGGACTCGATCCACGACGCATTGCGGTGCTGCGGGAAGAGGGCGCCATCGCCGTCGATGAAGACGGCAGGCTTCGGGTTACCCAAGCCGGATTCCCGGTGCTTGATGCGGTGGTCGCAGATTTGGCCGCAGCGTGACTTTTGAGGCGATCGCGCGTGGAAAGCGCGGCGACAAATCACGCCCCAAAACTTTTCGGAGAACCGGCAACCGGCACGCCGCCACCCGATCCGACGCGCATGACAGCCAAGCCGCGCTCGTTGGTGCCGTCGGCGCGGAATCGGAACAGACCGTCGATCCCGGCAAACCCGGATGGATTGATCAGCACGTCGGACGAAAATCGTTGCGGCCCCTGTGTCCGAGCCAACGCGGCGACGAGCGCAACCGCGTCATAGGCCAGCGTCGCGGTTCGCACTGGATCGGCGCCGTATTTGGCGCGGTAGCGAGCCGAGAAGCTGCGGAAGCCGGACGGATCGGGGGCGGCGTATAATCCGCCTTGCAAGGCAGGGCTCGCATAGACCCGCGGATTATCCCACAGCCCGGTGCCGAGGAGCTGGATATTTTTCAAGTTGGCGCCCGCCGCGGTTAGCGCATCGGCAACTGTCACCACCGAATCGCCGTCGTCGGCCATAAAGAGTACGTCCGCGGAGCCGAGCGCCTGCGCCACGGTACGCGCCGGAGCCGCGCGATCCCCGCCATATTTTTCAAACGCGACGATCCGGCCGCCGCGGCGTGCCACCGCCTGCTTGAAAGTCGCCTCAACCACCGTGCCGTATGCATTTTCCGGCAGCAGCGCTGCGAATGATTTCTTTCCGATGCTCGCCGAGTATTCGACGATCCGGTTGACGTCCGACTCCGGCAGGAAACTCAACAGATAAACGCCGCGTCCGGCCACGCTCGAATCCGTCGAGAATGCGATGACCGAGACGCCGCGCGCACGCGCCAGTTGAGCGGTGGCAGGTACTGAGGCTGCAAACAACGGGCCCAGAATAATTTCAACGCCCTCCTCGAGCGCCTGTTGGGTCCCTTGTTGCGCGCCTTGCGGGCTGCCGGCATCATCCTTGATCAAGAGCTGGATGTTGGGATTCTGGAATTCCGCCAGCGCCATTTCGGCAGCGTTCTTCATCGATTGTGCGGCGACACCGGCATTTCCCGCTGCCGACAATGGCAAAATCAAGCCTACCTTGACCTGCCCCGTCCCAACCGCAAGTGGCTCCTGCTTCGGGCCAGCCGGCTCCGCGCCTTGCGAACCGAATTGGCTGAGGCTCTGCTGCACGCCCGCACACGCCCCGAGCAGCGGCGCGCCGAGGAGGAGACCCAGCGCAGTCCGCCGGGTAGCCCCAAAATCCATCGACTTGGGTTTGAGCGGCCCCACCATCACATCTCTTTTCTCGACCGACCCAATCGGCAGGACGTCGATTCTCCCGGCATCAGGAGAGGCAGATTCAGGCATATTGTCGACGGTTAGTTAACCAGAACAAAAGGATTATGGCGATGCGGCGCGGTCCAATTGCATCACGGCTTCCCCAGCCATTGTGGGAGGCAGTGCTGGCCCACGCCAGCATCGTGGCGTAAGCGCCGCGTTCCCTCTAGATTGCCGCAATGCGCGCAAAAGCCACGTCCACAAATCGAACCGAACGCCCGGCGGAACCCGTGGCGCGCACGTTTGCAATTGGTGAGCAGGTCTTGACCGCGCCGAGACCGGTTCCCGGCCTTTATCTGGTCGCAACCCCCATCGGCAATCTCGGCGATATCACATTGCGGGCGCTGGAAACGTTGGCCTGGGCCGACCTCATCGCCTGTGAGGATACCCGGGTTACCCGCCGGCTGACCGAACGCTATGCTATCACCGCGCCGCTTAAATCCTACCACGAGCATAACGCCGCGGTGGTCCGACCGGAGATCCTGGCAAGGCTCTCACAGGGCGAATCGGTGGCCTTGGTATCGGACGCCGGCACGCCTTTGATTTCCGACCCCGGGTTCAAGCTGGTTCGCGAAGCATCCGCGGCAGGTCATCAGGTGTTCGCCGTGCCTGGGGCATCATCGGTGTTGAGCGCGCTATCGGTTGCGGCGTTGCCGACCGACCGGTTCTTCTTCGAGGGCTTCTTGCCGACCAAGCAGACCGCAAGGCGCGCGCGGCTCGCCGAGATTGCGCGAATCGAGGCGACCATTGTGATCTTCGAATCCGGAAGCCGGGTGCAAAATGCGCTGCGCGATCTCGCCGACATCATGGGGCTTCGTGACGCCGCGATCTGTCGCGAAATGACGAAAATGCACGAGGAAATCACGCGCGCGCCGATTGCTGAATTGGCGCGAACGGCTGACGGCCTCGAGACGAGAGGCGAATTCGTGCTGGTGATTGGCCCGCCGGCGGCCGATATGCAAGCAATGAGCGACGACGAGCTGGACGAAGTGCTGCGGCGCTCGCTTCAACGCGATAGCGTCAAGGATGCAGTCGCCCATGCGGCGGAATTATCCGGGCGGCCGCGCCGGGAAATTTACGCACGAGCGCTCGACCTCGCCAAGGAAATAGCTGCGAAAGGCGAGCATGGCCAAGGCTGACGATATTGCCCCACCCGAGAAGGTAGCGAAGGTCGCATCGCCTGAGCGCATCGCCGCGTTTAGAACGGGGCTTTCCGCCGAAGCGCGTGCCGCCGCTTTCCTGATGGCGAAAGGCTATCGTATCCTGGCAAAACGCTTTCGCACCCGCTATGGCGAGATCGATATCGTGGCGAGGCGACGTAATCTGCTGGCGTTTGTTGAGGTGAAGGCCCGTGCGACGCTTGATGATGCCGCCTATGCGGTGACGGCGCGCCAGCAGGCACGCATCATCGAAGCCGCGCAGGCTTGGCTGATCGCCCATCCCGAACAGGCGGATTTCGAGCTGCGTTTTGACGCGATGTTGATCGCTCCGCGGCGGCTGCCGCGTCATTTGCTCGCGGCATTCGACGCCAGCACCTGACTCCATTCTCAATCCACTCCGGAAATTCAATCAACCAGGGCAACTTGCGGATCGAGCCATGAAACTGAACGTCGCCGTCCAGATGGATCCCATCGCGCGCATCAACATCGGCGGCGATTCGACATTCGCATTGTTGCTGGAAGCGCAAAAGCGCGGTCACGCGGTCTCTTACTACACTCCCGACAAGCTCTCGCTACGCGGCGATGAAGTGGTCGCGCCTGTTCAGAAACTCGATGTCCGGGATGAACCCGGCAATCATTTCACGCTGGGCGAGCCGCGGCGCGAGTCTCTGTCCGGGTTCGATGTCGTCCTGCTGCGGCAGGACCCCCCGTTCGATCTCGCCTACATCACCTCGACGCACCTTCTGGAGCGGATACATCCGAAAACACTGGTGGTGAACGACCCCGCCAGCGTGCGTAACGCGCCGGAAAAGATTTTCGTGATGGATTTTCCGCAGCTCATGCCGCCAACCCTGATCTCGAGGGATTTAGACGAGATCAACGCGTTCCGGGCGGAGCACGGCGCGGTGGTGATGAAGCCGCTGCACGGCCACGGAGGTGCGGCGGTGTTTCGGGTGATGCCGCAGGACATGAATTTCGGGTCGCTGTTCGACATGTTTTCCGTGACGTTTCGCGAACCATGGGTGATCCAGCGCTTTCTTCCCGAGGTCAAACGCGGCGACAAGCGTATTATCCTGGTCGACGGCGAATTCGCGGGCGCGGTCAACCGCGTTCCGGCCGCGGACGATCTGCGGTCCAACATGGTGCGCGGCGGGGCGGCGCAGGCTGCCGATCTCACCTCGCGCGAACGCGAAATCTGCGCTGAGCTAGGCCCGGCGCTACGCCAGCGCGGGCTGTTGTTTGTCGGCATCGACGTGATCGACGACTATCTCACCGAGATCAACGTCACCTCGCCGACCGGCATTCGCGCCGTTTTGCGGCTCGGCGGCCCCGACGTTGCCGCCCAAATCTGGAATGTCATCGAAAAGAAGCGGGCCACACGCTGATTAGCCTCGCGAGGATTAGCGCCAACCCCTTTTGACTGCGCCGGACCGGGGACGGGCTAATCTTGCGTCTCCATGTCAGGCTACGTTCTCTTAATGTTCTTGATCCCGTTCGGGCTTTGCGCTACCTTTGGTTGTGCGAGGGGGCGGAATGGTACAGCGGGTTTCCACCGTAGCTTTTGAAGGGATTGAGGCCCGCGCGGTCGACGTGCAGGTGCAGGTCGCGCCCGGGTTGCCGGCCTTCGCCATTGTGGGCCTGCCCGACAAGGCGGTGTCCGAAGCGCGCGAGCGGGTGCGCTCGGCGCTGATCGCGTCGGGGTTGGCGCTACCGGCGCGGCGAATTACCGTCAATCTCGCGCCCGCCGACCTGCCCAAGGAAGGCAGCCATTACGACCTCCCGATCGCGCTCGGCCTGATGGCGGCGATCGGCGCGATTCCGCCGGACGCGCTTTCCGGCTTCACCGTACTTGGCGAACTCGGCCTGGATGGATCGATCGCGGCGGTGGCTGGCGCATTGCCGGCGGCGATCGGCGCGAATTCGCGCGAAGAGGGGCTGATTTGCCCGGCTGCATGTGGAGCGGAAGCGGCCTGGGCGAGCCCGGATATCCAGATCGTCGCCGCCAATTCGCTGATCCAGATCGCCAACCACTTCAAGGGCACGCAGGTGCTGTCGCGCCCGCAGCCCAAGGTGCGCGAGGCCGAAACCAATTTGCTCGATCTGCGCGACATCAAGGGTCAGGAGAGCGCCAAGCGCGCGCTCGAAATCGCCGCCGCCGGCGGGCATCATCTGCTGATGGTCGGCTCCCCCGGCGCGGGCAAGTCGATGTTGGCGGCGCGCTTGCCCTCGATCCTGCCGCCGCTGTCGCCGTCCGAGTTGCTCGAAGTATCGATGATCGCCTCTGTCGCGGGCGAGATCCAGGGTGGCGCGCTTACGGCTCGGCGGCCATTTCGCAGCCCTCATCATTCAGCCAGCATGGCCGCGCTGACCGGCGGAGGCATGCGCGCCAGGTCAGGCGAAATCTCCTTGGCGCACCAGGGGGTGCTGTTTCTGGATGAGCTGCCGGAATTCGATACGCGCGTGCTGGACTCGTTGCGTCAGCCTCTGGAAAACGGCGAGGTCTCGGTTTCGCGCGCCAATCACCGCGTCACCTACCCGGCGCGTTTCATGCTGGTCGCGGCGATGAATCCTTGCCGGTGCGGCCATGCCTATGAGCCCGGCTTTGCATGCAAACGCGGACGAACCGAGCGCTGCACCTCGGATTATCAAGCCCGGATATCAGGCCCGCTGATGGATCGAATCGACCTGCGCATCGAAGTGCCGGCCGTGACCGCCGCCGACCTGATTTTGCCACCTGCCGCCGAGGGATCGGCCGAGGTCGCAGCTCGGGTCGCCGCAGCGCGCGACATTCAGCTCAAGCGTTACGCATCGGCCGGATTGCCTCACATCCGGACCAACGCCGAAGCGCCGGCGGCGCTGCTGGAGACCATCGCACAGCCGGACGCCCAGGGTTTGAAATTGCTGCGCGATGCGTCCGAGACCATGCGGTTGTCGGCGCGCGGCTATCATCGCGTGCTGCGCGTTGCGCGTACGCTCGCCGATCTCGACGGAGCGCACGATATTGGCCGGCTGCATCTGGCCGAAGCGCTGTCGTACCGGGCACTTGCCGAGGACGTGCGGCGCGCGGCCTGAACTCGACGGAAGTTCAGGCCGCCGAGACCAACTCGCACTGCTCTCTTAACTTTGCATTAACCATGTTTTCACGGCAGCGCGTGAAGTCCCGCGGCCTCAAGCAGTTCGCAATCTCGCCCATCCATCGTCTGGCCGGGACAGGGCGCGTCAATAGAGATTCAAGGCATCGGCATGGGGCGGGTTTTCCGGTTCAAGTTAGGTATACGTCGTTTCACGCGGCGCCATTCCTGGCTTGTCTTCATCGTTCGCTCCTCGATGATCTTTTCCGCCGCGTTCGGCGGTGCGTACGGGTTCATCGCCGGCAGCAGGTCCGAAACTTCCGGCTATGACCCCAACGCCTTCGCGATCGGGGCAAGCTTTCTGTTCGCGATAGCCTGCCTCGGACTCGCGACGCTTAGTTTCCGGTTGCGCTTGATGCGCCAGAAATTTCGCAAGCTCGCACTCCACAACGAAACCTTGTCCGACAGGAATTGGGAATTGCAGGAAGCTGAGCAGCGCGCCCGCAGCCTGTTCGAGTCCCAAGGCGATCTGATCGTGTTGCGCGACTCCGATGGCCGCATCACCTTCGTCAATGACGCCTATTGCGAGTTGGCGCAGCAACCGCGCGATGCGCTGATTGGCAGTAAATTTAGCTTCCGCGTGATCGAGCAAGGTGATAGCGCGCTGGAGGATGACGGCACGAGAATCCATGACCAGAAAATCGAGGGCCCGGTCGGGCCGCGCTGGATCGCGTGGCGGGAAGGGCTGGTTCGATCGGATGCCGGTCAACCGGCCGAGATAAGATGCATCGGGCGCGATGTTACCGATCGCACCGAGACCGAACGCGCACTGGCTGACGCCCGCGATCAGGCCGACGCCGCCAATCGCGCCAAGTCCCGATTTCTTGCGATGGCGAGCCACGAAATTCGCACCCCCCTGAACGGCATCATCGGCATGAGCGGGTTGCTGTTGGATACGCCGCTGACGCCGGAGCAGATGACCTATGCCAAGGCGGTGAAGACCTCGGGCGACGCGCTCCTCTCTTTGATTGAGGAGCTTCTGGATTATTCGAAGATTGAAGCCGGCAAGATCGACCTCGAGCATCGTCCATTCGCGCTTGCCGGGTTGATCGAGGATATCACCGAACTGCTGGCGCCCCGTGCTCAGGCGCGCAAGCTCGAAATCGCCGCCTACGTCGACGAACGTTTGCCGATGCAGGTGCTTGGGGACGCAGCGAGGCTTCGACAGGTGCTGCTCAATTTGGCAGGCAACGCGATCAAGTTCACTTCCACCGGCGGTGTCGCGCTAATCGTGGAGCCTGGCATCTGGCCAAACGAGATCAGCTTTCTGGTGCGAGACACCGGCATCGGGGTCGCGCTGGAAGCGCAAGAGCGGATTTTCCGCGAGTTCGAGCAAGCGGACCAGCGCATCGGCAGGAATTACGGCGGCACCGGCCTTGGTCTCAGTATCTCGGAGCGAATCGTCAAGCGCATGGGCGGACGAATCAAGCTCGAGAGCAAGCCAGGAATGGGCTCGACTTTTGAGGTCTCGATTCCGCTCGCCGCTTATGGCGACCAGCAAGCAGCGTTTACGGCGCCGGATTTGAGCGGCGAGTCAATCATGCTGGTCGCGCCCCAGAGCATCGAGTCTTCCCTGATATCCCGTCGGTTGCAGCGCTGGGGCGGCCAAACCTGCATGGTTTCCGATCCGGAGGTGGCACGCGCGCTGTTGCCGGAGCGGACATGGCATGCCGTCCTGATCGATCGCGCCATGGGCGCTGAAGCGACCGAAGCCCTGGGTCAAGCCGCGCGCGTTCACGCAACCCAACGGATCGTGATGTTCACGCCGGCAGAACGGCAAGAGCTTCGACTGTCGTCGGCCATCTCATCGGCCTTCACCGGCTACCTCGTAAAGCCATTGCGCGCGGCATCGCTGGCGGCGCGGCTGGCAAATGGGCCTGAAGTGCTCGCGCCGAGCCTTGCAGCCGACGCCGAAGTCGAGGCCGCCGATCCAATGGAAACTCCCGCCATAGCGCTGCCCCACGGACTTTCCGTTCTGGTCGCCGAAGACAACGAGATCAACGCGCTATTGATGCGTTCGCTACTGACCCGATTGGGCCATCACGCCGTCATCACCACCAACGGCGAACAAGCGCTTGAATCATGGCTCTCCGCCAAATCCGCGGGCACGCCGTATGATCTCGTGCTGATGGACATCCAGATGCCTCAACTGGACGGCATCGAGACCACCAAGCGGATCCGCAGCCTCGAGGCGAGCCAGTCCGGTCGCCAGACGCCGATTCTCGCGCTCACCGCGAACACACTGGTGGAGGACCGCTATGCCTGCTTTGAGGCGGGGATGGACGGTTTCCTGATCAAGCCGCTCGATCGGGAAAAACTGGCCGACGCGCTGGCTAATCTCGCCGCCTCCCGGCATCTCGCCGTCTGAGGAGATGTGCCGCGATGATTCCTGCTTAGCTGAAGCGGCAAGCTTCGAAAGAGCAAGCATCACGCGGAACTAGAGGCGCCGCAACGCCACCGTCTCAACCACGTGATCGGCGCCTTTTTTAAGGATCAGCGTCGCGCGCGGGCGGGTCGGCAGGATATTTTCCTCGAGGTTGGCGAGGTTGGTCCGTTCCCAGATCGCGAGCGCGGTCGCGGTTGCCTCCTCGTCGGACAACGCGGCATATCGATGAAAGTACGACCGCGGATCGTGGAATGCAGTATCGCGCAGGGTCAGGAAGCGCCTGATGTACCATTCACGCAGCACCGCTTCGTCGGCATCGATATAGACCGAGAAATCGAAGAAATCCGAAACCACCGGCACGGCCTTACCGTCGCGTGGCAGTCGCCCGGTCTGAAGCACATTGACGCCCTCGACAATCAAAATGTCCGGACGATCGACCTCGATGAATTCGTTGGGAATGATGTCGTAGATCAAATGCGAATAGACCGGCGCGCGCACCGGGCGTCGTCCGGCCTTTATGTCGCTCAGAAACGCCAGCAGCGTCGGCAGGTCGTAGCTCTCGGGAAATCCCTTTTTCTGCATCAAGCCTTGCCGCTCGAGCACGGAGTTCGGAAACAGAAAGCCGTCGGTCGTCACCAGATCGACCTTGGGGCGGGGCGACCAGCGCGCCAGCAGCGCCTGCAGCACGCGCGCCGTCGTCGATTTGCCGACCGCCACCGAGCCGGCAACGCCAATGATGTAGGGCATCTTGCGATCTTCGATGCCCAGAAACCGTCGTTGCGCAACAAAC
>JAICIT010000050.1 GCA_025960445.1 Bradyrhizobium sp.
AGATCCAGTGTAGTTCCGGGTTGAACGCGAGCGACAATCACTCGCGGCACTGGCAGTTCGTCGAGGGAAAGACCGCTTCCGAGCCAAGGCTCCAGCAGACTGGCCGCCTGCTGTTTCGTGAATGGCCTGACCTCGACGATACCGGCTTGCGCGCGCATGGCCGCCGCTGCCGCTGCAGCGTCGCGGTCGAGATCGCGTCCGGCGGCGGGGCGCACCTGTACAGTGATCTCGCTGGCTATCTCGGATTGCCACTCCGCGGCGGAGGCACTCACCAGCAATACCGTGCCCGTCGTAATCGACGCCAGGAACGTCATGATCGCTACGACCGCGACCAAAGCGCGCCCGGCAATCGAGGCGCGTGGCACGATCGGCGACAGGTTGCGCGCGCGCGCAGGCACCTGCGGACGTTCGTTTCCCAGATCGACCATAGGGCCATGCTGGTCGGCTCTACTCATAGATATGCAACCGTCCCTGATGCAGCACGAGCCGCCGCGCCTCGTACTGATCCATCAAGGTGATGTCATGAGTCGCAATTATCACAGCAGTGCCGGATTTGTTCAATTCAATAAACAGCCGCAGCAATCGACGTCCCAGCGTTGGATCGACATTGCCGGTCGGCTCGTCCGCCAGCAACAGGTGCGGCCGCGAGATTACCGCGCGCGCGATCGCCGCGCGCTGCTTCTCGCCGCCGGAAAGGATGGGCGGCAGGGCGTCCATCCGTTCGCCGAGACCAACCCATTTCAGCAGATCGATGACCTCCTTGCGATAGCTGGATTCCTCGCGGCCCATCACCCGAAACGGCAACGCGACGTTCTCATAGGTGGTCATGTGATCGAGCAGGCGAAAGTCCTGCAACACGATACCGATCCGCTTGCGCAGATCGGCTATCTGTTCCTTGCCGAGCAATGCCACGTCATGGCCGAATAGGTTGACCAAACCGCGCGTGGGCCGCAGCGAAAGGAACAGCAGCTTCAGCAGCGAGGTCTTTCCGGCGCCCGAGGGGCCGGTGAGGAACTGAAAGGAATGGGCGGGTATCTCGAAATTCAGGTCGCGCAGAATTTCCGGGCCGAGCCCGTAGCGCAATCCGACATTTTCGAACCGAACCAATCTCAGCTCCGTTCGATATGAGGCCTGGCCAGATACCGAAAACCACAGGCACGGCGCTCAGCGGCGGCGGCTCGGCAGTCGTTCAAGTAAGGCGGTTGTGCTTCGGTTATGGTTTCCGATTCGTTAACGGTCGGCTTGTAGCATTCCGCTGCCCCGTTTTCGAACTTCTGACTGGCGTGTTCCGGCGGCAGTCCGTCAACAGGGCGCGCGCACAACGTCGAGATAAGCTCCATGCACATCATTTGTCCCCATTGTACAACGTCCTATGCCATCGATCCGGCTACTCTGGGGGTCTCCGGGCGCAATGTGCGTTGTTCCCGGTGCAAGGAGATCTGGCTCGCGCGGCCGGATGACGCAGCCGATATGCTCGCCTCAGCGGCGGCTATGGCCGAATCCGGCCAAGAGGAAGGGAATAGCGATGCTGCCGCGGAATGGGGCACACACGCCACCCGCGGCGGCGACGACGACGAGCGTTATGAGCAGCAAACGCCTGTCGTTGAAAGCCCCTCGATTTCGAGTGATTGGCCCGCTGCCGATTTCGATTGGACGTCCAGCTCGCAGGACGACAGCGTCGACGCCAAATTCGAAGTTCCGCACCGCGCAAAGTGGTTCGGCAAGGCTGCACGTCGGCACAGATCATCTCAAGAGCCGCGCAAGCCTTTCCTCAATCTCCCCCTCGCCTGCACCGCGATGGGCACGCTGGTCCTCGCCTTGGTGATTTGGCGCGTTGATGTGGTGCGGCTGCTCCCACAGACGGCGACATTTTATAAACTGGTGGGCCTCGAGGTAAATCTTCGCGGACTGTTGTTCAAGGATGTGAAGATCACCTCCGAGACCCTCGAAAGCAAGCCGGTGCTGGTAATCGATGGCGTGATAACAGGCGAAAACCGCAAGACGGTCGAACTGCCGCGGCTCCGCTTCAGTGTCCGCGACGCGCAAGGCGCGGAGATTTACGCCTGGAATTCGGTACTCGATCAGCCGGTGCTGAAGCCAGGCGACTACGTTCGGTTCAAGTCACGCCTGGCATCACCGCCTCCGGAAGGACGCAGCATCGATGTGCGTTTCTTCAACAAGCGAGATATGGTCAATGGCAGCGCGTGAACCATCTGATTTTGCAACGGAGGCCTCATGGCGCGCGTGTTGATTGCAGACGACGAAGAAGCGATGCGCATGCTGGTGGCGCGCGCCATCGCAATGGACGGCCACAATGTCGCTATCGCGCAAGACGGCGCAGAGGCCCTCGAAATTCTCAACCGCGACGGCGGCGCGTACGAGCTGTTGCTTACCGATATCAAGATGCCGGTGATGGATGGGATCGCGCTGGCGCTCGCGGCGGCGCGTGACTTTCCCAACCTGACGATTCTCTTGATGACCGGCTTTGCTGATCAGCGCGAGCGCGCCCACGGCCTCGACGCCATCATTCATGACGTCATTACCAAGCCGTTTTCGGTGGCCGGTATCCGGGCCGCCGTGTCTGCTGCCCTCGGCGCGCGCAAGGACGGCCTGGCCCAAGCCGCGACGAACACGGGTGCGGCTTAATAATCCTTCAGCAAGCGCTCGATGTAGTCGAGCTCGAGTTGCGGACGCTGCGGATCAGCGAGGCGCCGGCGAAGTTCCTCCAGAATGCGTCGCGCCCGCTGCACGTCGATTTCGCCGGGAATCTTCACAGTGAAATCGTCGCCGAATTCGCGCCCGTGGAGCGGTCGCCCGAGTGGGTCGGTCTGGTTGCCGCCGTTCTGCTGACGGCCGACGCGCATACCCGGACCGGCGCCCTGTCCCTGGCCTTCGCCTTGTTGCATGGCTTGTGCAAGGCTTTGAGCGCCCTTGCGTAGCGCGTCCAGAGCCTTGCCCTGTGAGTCCACCGCTGCGTCGGCGTTGCCCTCGCCCAGGCTGCTGCCGGCGTCACCCATTGCGGAGTCGGCCTGGCCGAGCCCGTCCTCGCCATCGCCGTCCTGATCACCTTGTTCGCCCTGTTCACCCGGCTGTCCCTGTTGGCCGCGCTCGCCGCGTTGGCCTTGCCCCATGCCACGCTTCGCAAGCTCCTGCTGCAATTTCTTCAGCCGGTCGCGCAAAGCCTGCTGGTCTTGCTGCAGGTCGCCCATGCCCTGATCGCCCTGCTTGCCGCGCATCCGATCGCGCCGCGAGTCCTGGCCCTGCTTGAAGGTCTTGTCTCGCAATTGCTGCTGTTTGCGGATCATGTCTCCCAGCTCGTTCAGCGCCTGTTCCATGTCACCGTCGCCGGAGTCGCCGGGCTGCGCCATCTGAAGATTTTCGAGCATCTGCTGCAGCTGTTCGAGCAATTGCTTGGCGGCTTCCTTGTCGCCGGACCGAGACAGCCGCTCCATCCGCTCGATCATGTTCTCGAGATCCTGCTGGCGCATCACCCTGGTGTTGGGATCGAGCGGCCGCGCCAATTGCTGCGGATTGTTGCGGAGCTGCTCGGCAAGCTGACGCATGAAATTGTCGAGCGCGGCGCGCAGCTTGTCCGTCAGCTTCTTGATCTCTTCGTCGCTGGCGCCACGCTCCAGAGCCTGCTTCAGCGCGTCCTGAGCCGCGCGCAACGCCTTGTCCACGTCGGTGATGTCACCGTCCTCGATCGTGACGGCGAGCGCCCACAGGCTCGCCACAACTTCGCGCAGCGCGGCGTCACCGCGGGCGGCTTCCAACTGGTGCGCGACGCTATAGAGCCCGAGATATTGGCCGGCCTCCGGCGTGAACAATTCTGGAGCTATCATCAGCGCATCGAGCGCCGCATAGACTTGTGAATTCTGATTTGCATCCAGCGCGAGAATCCGGCGCTGCTCGATCAGTGCCCGCGCCAGCGGCTTGGTGAACAGCCGTTCCGGCAGCCGCATGTTAAACGGTTCGCTCCGACCTTCATTGCCGGCCTCGTCCTTGGCGGTCAAAGTCAGCGTCACATCGGCACCGGCGTACGGGTCCTCGCTGAGATCCTTGACCGTCTGCCCAACTCCATTGCGAGTCCGCGCATTGGGGAGCACCAGGGAAAATTGCGGCGGCTCGAACAAGGGCCGCGCTTCCGCCGAGCTGTTCTCGGATGTGCCTTGTGGCGCATCGCCTCGGCGTACCGCGAAATGCGCCTGAGCATCGGTGACGCCGTAATCGTCGTCGAGCTTGTAGGACAATTGCAGTGAGCCGCGGGCCTGACGCTCGGGATCTTTCGCAAGCGAAATGACGGGCGCGCGGTCCGGAACTGCGCTGAACCTCCATTGCGGCTGACCGGATGGGGCGCGGACGTGCGCGGTGCCGTCGCCCGAAATGATGAAGTGCCGTTCGTTGGTCCCTTTCGGCGCCTGCTCGGCTGGTTGGGTCTCAGCTACACCGCCGCCGGCGAGTACATCGAGCGTACCGCCGCTTGACCGAACAATGAGAGTGCTGCCCGCCGGAACCGGCAATGGCCCGGCGGTCGGCACTCCCGCGTCCTTGTTTGCCGCCGATAAAATGATCGGCGGCTTGCCGGTATAGAGCGGAGGCGTCACCCAGGCGTCGATTCGGATATTGGCCGGCGAAAGCACGCCATTCCAGTCGAACGCCGCCTCCGTGCGCAGCATGCGCTCGTCGCCAGCGGCCACATAGGCCGCGACCAGCATCACCGCGACCAGCGCGCGCAGCGCCCATGGATCGTGGATCGGCAGCCGGGGTGACGGAAGACCGGCACGGATCCGCTTCAGCGAGGCCAGCGTGCGCTCACGCTGAGCCTGCCAGAGCGCCTGAGCGAATGGGTCTTGCGTCGCTAGCGTGTCCGTGAGCGCGGTGGCAGGGCGATGCCGGATACCAGAGCCGCGGTCGAGCCTGCTCAACCCCTCTTCCCGACTCGGCCAGCGAAACCTGATCAACGGAAAAATCGCGCCCAGCGCCGCGAGAACAAAGAGGATCAGGCCGGCAGCACGCGCCACAAATGGCAATGCCAGCCACACCCCGGCCCAGGAGACCACCAGAAATAGTCCGATGATCGTCAGCAGCCGGGCCAGATGTGGCCAGCTTCGCTCCCAGGCGATGGCATATCTCGCCCGCTGCAGCGCCTGCGCCAATTTCAGCCGTGAAAGGGCATCATGGCTGCGCGCTGACTCTGAGGGATCGGGGTTAGCTCCGCTCATCAACTCTCCGGGTTTCCGAAGCGAAACCTAGCACAACGGCGGCACTGAGGCAGCCGTTCCGGTGAGTAATCCGCATCCTGATCGAACCATAACACGAAGGCGTGACTGCACCCCCGCGACCTCGTAACGTCCGGCTTCCGCCATCAAGGGAAACAACAAGGAGACATTATGGACAAGAAAACCCACGATAAAGGACTGGAAATTCGCAAAGCTGTGCTCGGCGAGGCCTATGTTTCCAACGCACTCAAGAATGCCGACGATTTCAACAGGCCATTCCAGGAACTCGTCTCCGAATATTGCTGGGGCGCGGTGTGGGGCCGCGAGGAGCTGCCGCGCAAAACCCGCAGCATGCTCAATCTTGCGATGATCTCGATTCTGAACCGGCCGCACGAGTTGCGGGTGCATATCAAGGGCGCGCTGGTGAACGGCGTCACCAAGGACGAGATTCGCGAAATCTTCATGCAGGTGGCGATCTATGCTGGCATACCCGCGGGCGTCGACAGTTTCCGCATCGCGCGCGAGGTGTTCGCCGAGTTGGACAAGGGCTGAGGGCTAAACAGATGGAGATCGGATTCATCGGCCTTGGCAAGATGGGCTTTCCCATGGCCCGTCGCCTGATCGAAGCAAAACACCAGCTCGTCGTGTTCGATCAGCGCAAGGAGGCCATCGACAAGCTGGTCGCGCTCGGCGCGCAGGCTGCCTCCTCGCCGCAAGAGGTAGCCGACTGCGCCGAGACCGTGATGGCGAGCCTTCCGTCGCTGCAGGCGTCGCTCGAGGTCGCCACCGGCGCAGCCGGCGTCATCGAAGGTAAGCGCGTCAGGCGCTTCGTCGATCTTTCCACGGTCGGATCGCACATGGCCGTGCGCATTCATGATTTTCTGGTAAAACGCAACATTGTGCAGCTCGATAGTCCCGTGAGCGGCGGGGTCGGCGGCGCCGAGAACGGAACGCTTGCGGTCATGGTCTCGGGTCCAAAACCGGATTTCGAGGCGGTGAAGCCGGCGCTGAATGTCATTGGCAAGGTGTTCTTCATCGACAAAAAGCCCGGCTCTGCGCAGACCATGAAGCTGGCGAACAACCTGTTGTCCGCGACGGCGGTCGTCGCCACTTCGGAAGCCGTGGTGATGGGCGTCAAGTCAGGGCTGGATCCGAAAGTCATGATCGACGTGATCAACTCAGGGTCCGGGCTCAACACTGCCAGCCGCGACAAATTTCCGCGCTCGATCCTGCCACGCACGTTCGACTTCGGTTTCGCGACCGGACTGATGGTAAAGGACGTGCGGCTCTGCCTCGAGGAAGCGAAAGCCCTCGGACTATCGATGGAAGTCGCCGAAGCGGTCGGGCGTCTGTGGGAAGTTGTGATCCGCGAAATGGGCGCGGATTCCGATTTCACCTCGGCGATCAAGCCAATTGAAAAAGCCGCAGGCGTGGTGGTGGGAGGCGCGAAGAGCTAGCGCTCGCGTGCGGTGTTGCGTGCACGTCCTGCTTCGATAGACGCGGTTCGGCCGCTCACAGCCACGGCGCGGGCTTGTCCATCGCAATCAGGGCATCGACTTCGATTCGGGGCCGCACAATAGCGTATTGATCATCCTTGACCAGAACTTCCGGCACCAGCGGGCGGGTGTTGTAAGTGCCCGATTGAACCGCGCCGTACGCGCCTGCGGTCATTATCGCAAGGAGGTCGCCGGACTTGGGTTCGGAGATGGTCCGGCCGAGCGCAAGATAGTCGCCGGTTTCGCAGACCGGTCCAACCACGTCAGCAACGATGGTGCGAGCGTTTTTCGCAACCTCGCGGACCGCCAGGATGTCGTGGTGTGCCTCATACAGCGTGGGGCGGATCAGATCGTTCATGGCAGCGTCGATGACAACGAAGTTCTTGGCGTCCCCGTGCTTCACATAGATCACGCGCGTCACCAAGATACCGGCGTTGCCGACGATCATCCTGCCCGGCTCGAACATCAGCGTGCAGCCGAGATTGTGGGTGACGCGCTTTACCATCGCGGCATACGCGGCAGGCACCGGCGGTGCTTCGCGATCCACGTGATACGGGATGCCCAAGCCGCCGCCGAAATCGACATGGGAGATGGTATGGCCGTCGGCGCGTAGCGTTTGCACGAAGTCGGCCAGAATTCTGAAAGCTGCCTCTAGCGGCACCAGATCCGTGATCTGGCTGCCGATGTGCACGTCCACGCCCGTGAGTTCGATTCCCGGCAGTTTTGCCGCATGAGCATAGACCGCGCGTGCACGGGTAAGCGGCACGCCAAACTTGTTTTCGGATTTACCTGTCGAAATCTTGGCGTGGGTGCCGGAATCCACGTCCGGATTCACGCGCACCGAAATTCGCGCCTTGCGGCCGAGCTCGGTGGCCAGGCGCGACAGCAATTCAAGTTCAGGCTCCGATTCAATGTTGATGCAGCGAATGTCAGCCGCCAATGCCGCGCGCAATTCGGCTTCGGTTTTGCCCACGCCGGAAAACAGTATTTTCTCCGGCGGAATGCCGGCGGCGATCGCGCGTTTCAACTCGCCGCCGGATACCACGTCGGCCCCGGCGCCGAGCTTCGCAAGCGTACGCAGCACCGACTGGTTTGAGTTCGCCTTCAGCGCGTAACAGATCAGCGTGTTGGCGCCAGCAAAAGCCTCACTGAACACGCGGTAATGCCGCTCGAGTGTCGCGGTTGAATAGCAATAAAACGGCGTTCCGACCGCGTCCGCCAGATCGACCAGATTCACCGCCTCGGCGTGCAGCACGCCGTTTCGGTACTCGAAATGATTCATGGCGGGCTCAGTTACTATTCAGGAGCGGGTCGAGGATAAAGGATTTCTTGCTGCCTTTGTTCGCCGTCGGCGGCGCATCGGTCCCGTAATACGGATTGAACACGCTCGGCCTGCTCGCAGCCGGCTCGTGATCTGCATCCCGCTGGGCCGCGGCTGCGGCTTCCGGCGGCGTGTTGGGCGGAAGGTCAAGCGTGCCCTTTCGCCCGCAGCCTCCGAGCGCGAGCACGGTCGCGCTCAAAAAGATGATGGCCCATCCCGAAGACTTCGGGCTGTATCTGCGATTCACGGCAAAATCCCCAATGCGCCGGCACCATACAAAGATTGCCCTGCTCTGGCGAGAGGCCGAAGTTGCGGAAACGGCGACGAAATTCTTTTCGTCAGCCCAATTTCCGCTCTTTTTCGAGCCGCTTCAGCCAAGCTTTCGCTTGCGCCAGCACATTCTTGGGCGCGGTTCCGCCATAGCTGCTGCGGCTTTTCACCGACGCTTCGACAGAAAGCATGGCTAGAGCTGCGGCCGTAATCCGTGGCTCGATTGCCTGCATGTCCTTCAGCGGCATCTGGTGCAGCGGCACGCCGGCTTTTGCCGCCGCCGCTACGATGCGTCCGGTGATGTGATGAGCATCACGGAAAGGCATTTTAAGTGCCTGCACCAGCCAGTCCGCCAAATCGGTAGCGGTGGCGTAGCCCTCGCCGGCGGCGGCCTTCATCCGGCTCTCGTCCGGCACCATATCCATCACCATTCCAGTCATCGCGCGTATGGCGAGACTGAGCGCGCCGAACGCTTCGATCGCGCCCTGCTTGTCCTCCTGCATATCCTTTTGATAGGCGAGCGGCAGGCCTTTCATCACGATCAGCAACGCGGTCAGCGCGCCGATGACGCGGCCAGTCTTGGCGCGAACGAGTTCGGCAGCATCGGGGTTGCGCTTCTGCGGCATGATCGAGGAGCCGGTCGTGAACTTGTCGCTCAATCGCAGCAGCCCCACCATTGGCGAGGTCCAGATCACAATCTCCTCGGCGAAACGCGACAGGTGCACGGAGGCGATTGCGGCAGCCGATAACGTTTCAAGCACGAAGTCGCGATCGGAAACCGCATCGAGCGAATTGGCCATCGGCCGGCCAAATCCGAGCGCCTTTGCCGTTGCATCCCGATCGATCGGGAAGGAAGTGCCCGCCAGCGCCGCGGCGCCAAGTGGAGATTCATTAAGCCGCTTACGCGCGTCAGCAAATCGACCGCGGTCGCGCGCTGTCATCTCGACATAGGCCAAAAGGTGATGTCCGAACGTCACCGGCTGGGCCGTCTGCAGATGCGTAAAACCCGGCATCACGGTCCCGGCATGCTCGATCGCCCGCTCCACCAGAGCGCGCTGAAAAGCGGTCAGCGCGGCATCCGTCGCGTCGAGATAATCGCGTACATACAGACGAAAATCCGTCGCCACCTGATCGTTGCGCGAGCGCGCGGTATGCAGCCGGCCCGCTGCGGGCCCGATCAGCTCACCAAGCCGGCTCTCGACATTCATGTGAATGTCCTCCAGCGCGCGCTTGAAATCGAAAGATCCGTTGGCGATTTCTGACGAAATCGTGTCTAGACCGGCTTTGATATTTTTCTCATCCTTGGCGCTGATGATGCCTTGATCGGCGAGCATCGCAGCGTGCGCCTTGGATGCGGCGATATCCTGGGCATAAAGCTGACGATCGACGTCAATGGAGACGTTGATTTCCTCCATGATCGCATCGGGGCGCTCTGTGAACCGGCCGCCCCACATCTTGTTGCTCATGATCTCTTACTCATGACATCTGTTGCTCACGACCAGCCCTCGTCGTCACACCGCCGCGCCGAAGGCTTGCGTGCAACCGGCCCAAACCGGCGGTTGCGCAGGCTCTGCATAGCCGTATCTGATACAGGATGACAAACGATATGCCTGAACTGCCCTCATCTTCTCCCGCCGCGATGCGCCGGATTCCGGTCGCAATCGCGACGGTTGTCATCGGGGCACTGATCGGCCTTGCCGGGGTATACGGCATTGGCGGGTTCAATCGTAATACAACCGGCGATCCGGCCTGCCGCGGAGCGGTCGATCTTGCGCGGAAGCTTGCCCCATTGGCGCATGGTGAAGTGGCGGCACTGACCATGGCAACG
>JAICIT010000051.1 GCA_025960445.1 Bradyrhizobium sp.
CCTGGATCTGCAAGGTCAGGAACAATCGGCTTTAAACCGGTTGGTCGCGTCGCGCCGTCGTGGCAATTGACGCCGTCAGGTCCCCGCAGGGGCCTGGGCAATATCGATGACGTGCCGATCGCTCCCGACAGTGATCACGATCGTATAGGCCTTTTGTCCACCTGCCTGTTCGGTCGGCGGGGTTATATGCAATTGCCCGCCGTACCACTCGCCCGGCATCAACGTGTTGTCCTTGATCACGGACTGCTCGAGCACGGCCATATTGCGCTGACCGGTCTCGACGGTGGCGGCAACGATAGCCTCGTTCTGAGCCGCGGCATTGTTGTGAGCTATCACAGCAGCGGTTGGGCTGTAGAACGTTCCAGTACGACCGCTCGTCGTGGTGTAACGTCCGTGCCCGGCTTGGGACGCACTGTATGTGTTCACGCCTGCGGCGAAACCGCCAATGATCAGGGCCGCCACCTGGCGGTTCTTTTCCTCCTGAAGGAGCATTTCATACGTGACAACCTGCATCACATAATCCGAGCCGGCGACGTGCTGTGTGGCCTCGACTTGCGCGACACGAAAATCAATCGGACCCTGTCCAAGATTGTTGATACCCACGACGAACACCGGCCGGCCATTCGCCTGAAGCTGTCGAGAGGCGGGGCGGACGAGAACCACCGAGCTTTTCTGACGCGAAACCAGGGCGGGCTGCCCATCGCGCATCAGGCTCTGTTGCTGTGGATTTGACGGTCGAAACTGCACCGTCTCGCTGTTTGTGACGCAACCGCCCAGCCCAGCGCAAAGCGCCACGAAGCCCCATCTACGCATGACAATTTCCCCTACCCAGGGGGATACAACCGCAACCAGCGCGCGAGATCAAGGGCGCGTCGCGCAGGAGCCTGTGGGGTTTCCTTCAGGTCCCCAGCCGAAAACGGGGATTGAAGGTAGCCGGAAAGGTGTCCGCGTAAGTATCTGATTTTACAGGTGGAGGCCACGACCAGAATTGAACTGGTGTACACGGTTTTGCAGACCGTTGCGTAACCACTCCGCCACGTGGCCCCATCGGCCGAACTCATATACGCCCCGCCGGGGATAGGCAACCACGGCACGTCTTCAGCGGCGTTTGCGGCGACGGTAGTCCCGTTTGGGCCGCGCTTTCGGCGCGAGTTCGGGCAATGAAGTTCGGGCTTCCTGATATTTCGCCAGCATCCGCTCGAATGTTGCATCGAGTGTGTCGGAAATCTCCGGTCGCTTCTCCAGAGCGGAGAGCAACATTCCAGCGGCCTCGATCGTCGACAGGCCCTCGGCGCGGGGTTCACGGCGCAGCTTGCCATAACGCGAGGGACGAGCCGGACCGAGGATGACGCGCTGGCACTTCAGCAGCCAGGCGTTGCGCCACCACAGTGCCTTGGCCTGGCTCCAGGTGCCATCAAGCACCACCACCCCTTCGACAGCTTTCAGGATGCCGCGCTGGTTGTCCTCCATTTCGCCCTTGCGGTTAATGGCGACAATATCGCTATTGGTGCCGAGATCGCTGAGCCTGGCGGAACCCAGATAGAGCACCGCCCAGCGCGACGGGTCCGCGACCGGTCGTCCCAGCGCCCTGGACAGGCTCGGCCACGAGAGCCCGATCTTCAGCACTGTATTTTTAAGCTGTAGCGCTGTGACCCGCGCCGTGCCGAGGGCTCTGTCCTGCTCCTGCGGATGCTGCAGGATCAGCAGGGATATGCGGTTCTCTATTGGCGTGATGGCATCGCAGATGCACAGCGGCAGCGGCTTAAGGCAGCGCTGGCAATCCGCTGTGGGTGCCGCTGCACTCGCGACGGTTTGAGGGCCAGATGGTTTCGACATGGCCAGGCTATACGCTTCGCGTTACTGCGCTTCAACCACGCAAAGCAAAAGGCCTAGCGCTATTCCGCCGGCGCTGCCACGACTCCCGGTTCGGATCGGCGTCGGAGCCGATCTATTAGCAGGTAGATCACCGGCGTCGTGTAGAGCGTGAGGATTTGCGAGACGAACAGCCCGCCGATGATAGTGATACCGAGCGGCCTTCGCAGTTCGGTGCCCGGACCGGTCGCAATCACCAGCGGTATTCCGGCGAACAGCGCCGCCATTGTCGTCATCAGGATAGGACGAAATCGGGCGCTGCACGCCTCGAAAATGGCTTCCGCCGACGACAGGCCGCGGTGACGCTCGGCATCGAGCGCGAAGTCGACGATCATGATGCCGTTCTTCTTCACGATCCCGATCAGGAGAATGATCCCGACGAACGCGATGATGGTCAGCGGAGTGTTGGTGATCTGAAGTGCCAATAGCGCCCCAAGTCCCGCCGAAGGCAATGTTGAAATGATGGTCAGGGGATGCGCCAGGCTCTCGTAGAGCACGCCCAGCACGATATACATGGCCACCAGCGCCCCTAATATCAACAACGGCTGCCGCCCGGTTGTTTTGCCGAAGTCGCCGGCATTGCCGTCGAAGCTGCCGCGAATGCCTTCGGGCATGTGCAATTCCTGAACCGCCCGCTGAATATTTGTGGTCGCCACCTCGAGGGGTACGTCGGGCAGCAGATTGAACGAAACCGTCGTCGACGGAATTGACTGGGAGTGAAATACCGCGAGTGGCGAAAGGCTGCGCTCGTAGTGAACCACCGTGGATAGAGGGATCTGCGCGCCGCCCGCCCCGGCCACAAAAACACGTTCGAGGTTGGAGGGATCGCTCTGAAATTTTGGATCGGTTTCCAGCACCACCATGTATTGATTGCGCTGGGTATAGACGATCGAGATCTGGCGCTGCGAGAATGCATTATTGAGCGCGTTGTCGATGTCCTGGACGCGGACGCCGAGGATCGATGCTTTTTGCCTGTCGATCGAGAGTGTTAATTGCAAACCGCCGGGATCGCGATTGCTCGAAACGTCGGTAATGCCTTCGACCGTCTCCATTCGCTTGCCAACAATCGGCGCCCATTTCTGCAGAAGGTCCAGATCGGTGCTCGACAACGTGTACTGATAATCTGCATCGCTTTGTCTTCCGCCGGCCCGCACATCCTGCGCCGCGAACATGAACAGACGAATTCCAGCCACGCGATAGAGATCCTTGCGCAGGCGATCGATCACCTGAGCCGTGCTCATTCCGGCCCGCTCGCCGGGCGGCTTGAGGCTGATGAACATCAGGCCGCGATTGGAGCCGCCGCCGCCGGGTCCGCCGGCTCCTCCAAGCACCGAACCGATGCCCGCCACGGCCGGATCGGCCATGACAATGTCGGCGAGTTGCTGCTGCAACCCGAGCATCGACTGGAACGAGATGTCGGCGGAGGCCCTCGTCGAGCCGATCACGAACCCGCTGTCATCGACGGGAAAATAACCTTTTGGGGTCTTGATGTAGAGAGTGACCGTGAGCGCAATGGTCGCGAAGAACACCACCAGCGTCATCAATGGAAAGTCAAGCACGACGCGCAGTGTAGACGCATAGAACGCGACCATGCGCGAGAGCGTCCCTTCCACGACGCGGTCGAACCATGTCGCGGAACCCGACGTCACAGCCTTGATGTAATGGGCGCAAATCATCGGGGTCGTGGTAAGCGAAACAACGGTGGAAACCACGATCGCAAACGTCAACGTCAGCGAAAATTCCCGCAGCAGCCGTCCCACGATCCCGTCCATGAAGATCAGGGGCGTAAAGGCGGCGACCAGCGACAGACTGATCGATAACACGGTGAAACCGATCTGCCTGGCGCCTTCCAGTGCCGCCTGGTAAGGCCACATGCCGCGTTCCAGGTTACGGTACATGTTCTCGATCATCACGATCGCGTCGTCGACGACGAAGCCGACCGAAATGGCCAGCGCCATCAGCGACAGATTGTCGATCGAAAACCCGGCGAGCCACATGCCGGCACAGGTGCCTGCCAGCGCCAGTGGCACCGAGACGCCAGCGGCAATCGTCGGCGTCAGCCGACGCAGAAATGCGAATACGACCGCCATCACGAGAAATACGGTCGCGAGCAGCGTGAGCTGCATGTCCTCGACGCTGGCCCGGATGGTGCCAGTGCGATCGACCAAGGTGGAAATTTCAACTCCTCCGGGAATCCATTTCCGGAGCTCCGGAATCAGCGCGCGCACACGGTCGACGGTATCGATGACGTTCGCGTCG
The DNA here is from genome assembly GCA_025960445.1 of Bradyrhizobium sp. GTDB lineage: Bacteria > Pseudomonadota > Alphaproteobacteria > Rhizobiales > Xanthobacteraceae > Bradyrhizobium. Next base: position 4,132 of record JAICIT010000051.1, read on the forward strand.
CCCTGTTTGGTGATCTGGATCAACACCGCCGGCTGCTTGTTGAACCACGCTATGGATCGGACGTTGCGCACGGAATCTTCGACGTCCGCGACATCGGACAGTCGGACGAAGTTTCCGTTCGCACTCTTGATCATGATGTCGCGGAATTCGGCGGCGGTGCGCATCTGCCGGTTCGTCGACAAGGTCTCGCTCTGAAGGCCACCATTGAAGATGCCAACCGGGCCGAGCGGATTGGCGTTGATGATCGCCAGCCGAACGTCGTCCGTTGCGATGCCCGCATCTGACAGCGCCACCGGGTTAAGCGCGATGCGGACGGCGGGCTGGTCGGCGCCGCTGACCGTAACCTCGCCGACACCCGGCACCTGCGAAATACGTTGGGCAAGCACCGTATCGGCGACGTCATAGATCGCACTGGAGGAGATCGTCTTCGATGTCAGCGCCAGCACGAATACCGGCGCCGCGGCGGTATTGGCTTTTCGGAACCGCGGCAGGCTCGGCAGATCGCTGGGCAAATCCGCCAGCGCCGCGTTGATCGCAGCCTGCACGTCGCGCGCGGCGCGATCGATATCGCGCCCGATCGCGAATTGGAGCTGGATGCTGGTGGTACCCAGCGAACTGGTTGAGGTGATCTGGTCGATACCCGCGATCTCTCCGAGCCGCCGTTCCAGCGGGGCCGCCACGGTTGCGGCCATCACTGAGGGATCTGCGCCGGGACGAGTCGCTGAAACCCTTATTGAGGGAAAGTCGACATTGGGAACGGCGGCGACCGGGAGAAACTCATAAGCCACCAACCCGATCAGAAACAGCCCGATCGAGAGTAAGGTAGTGCCGACGGGCCGTCGGATGAAAGGCTCCGAGATCGATGCCACTACTGCACCCCTTCGGTCGCTCCGGCGATAGGCGGAGACGGCGCTTCAGGCCCGACCGGCGGTACGGCTTTCTCGATGCGGCGGTTTATCCGATCGAGAGCGAGATAGATGACGGGCGTCGTATACAGCGTCAGGAGCTGGCTCAGCAGCAGCCCACCGATGATCGAGATACCGAGCGGAAAGCGCAACTCGGCGCCGGTGCCGCTTTCAATGGCCAGCGGCAACGCGCCTAGCAACGCAGCCAGCGTCGTCATCATGATAGGGCGGAAACGCAACAGAGACGCCTGCACAATCGCGTCCAACGGCGACATGCCCTGGTTGCGCTCGGCCTCCAGGGCGAAGTCGATCATCATGATGGCATTCTTTTTCACGATGCCCATCAGCAGAATGATGCCGATCAGGCCGATCACCGAGAGGTCCTGGCCGAACAGCATCAGAGCCAGGATCGCGCCTACACCGGCCGATGGCAGCGTCGAAAGAATGGTGATCGGGTGGATATAGCTTTCGTACAGCACGCCGAGCACGATGTAGATCGTCACCAGCGCCGCCAGGATCAGCCACGGTTGCCCGGCAAGCGATTTAGAGAACTCAGCCGCATCGCCAGCGTAGATGCCGACGATGCTTCCGGGCATGCCAATGCGCTTCTCGATTGCCTTCACAGCATCGACGGCATCGCCGAGCGCCGCCCCGCGCGCCAGATTGAAACTAAGCGATACGGCCGGAAACTGGGCCTGATGCGAAATCGCCAGCGGCGCTGTCGTGCGGGTCAAGGTCGCCACCGCCGATAGTGGCACCTGGGCCCCAAGCGCCCCAGGCAGATAGAGTTTTGAAAGGATCGACGGGTCGCGCTGATAGACCGGCATGGCCTCCAGCACCACCCGATACTGGTTCGCCTGGCCGTAGATGGTGGATATCTGGCGCTGCGAGAACGCATCGTTCAACGTATCATTCACCCCCTGCAGGCTGACCCCGAGCTGACCGGCACGCTGCCGGTTGATATCGAGCGCAGCCCGCAAGCCTCGGTCCTGCGCTTCGGAAGAAACGTCCCGAAACAACGGATCGCGGCGCAACTCGCTCACCAGCTTGGTGGCCCACTCGGTCACCAGCGCGGTATCCGTGCCCGTCAAGATGTACTGATACAGCGATCGGCTGGATTGGGTTGAAATCTGCACATCCTGAACCGGTTGAAAATAGATTGTCATGCCGGGTATCGAGGCGGTCAGGCTTTTCAACCGGGCGACCACCACCGAAACATCGTCGCGGCGCTCGCCGCGTGGCTTCAGCGTCATCACCAGACGGCCGACATTGGTCGTAGGGTTGACCGACCCCGCGCCAATGACGGAGACGACGCCAATTACGTCCGGATCCGTTCGGATGGCATTGGCGGCCTGCGTTTGCCGACTTTGCATCTCGGCAAAGGAAACGTCGGGACCGGCCTCGGTCACCGCCGTGATGGACGCCGTGTCTTGCAGCGGCAGGAATCCTTTGGGCGCCACGACGTAAAGCAAAAAAGTCGCGCCAATTGCGGCAAAGGTGACCAGCAAAGTCGCTCGCTGCCGCTGCAGCACCCATAGCAGCGTGCGGTGGTAAAACTCGACCATGCGATCGATGAACCGGCTAATTGCAGCAAGCCCCGGGACAGTCATCTCCTCGCCGGCGTGTTTCAGCAGTCGCGAGCACATCATCGGCGTCAGGGTCAAAGACACGATCGCCGACGTCACGACCGCGATGGTCAATGTCAGCGCGAACTCGCGGAACATGCGCCCCACAAGTCCCGACATGAACAGAAGCGGGATGAAGACGGCAATTAGCGACACCGTCAGCGAAATCACGGTAAAGCCGATTTCGCTGGCGCCTCGGAGCGAGGCGCCCATTGCGGATTCGCCGTTCTCCATGTGACGGACGATGTTCTCGATCATGACGATGGCGTCATCGACCACGAAGCCAGTGCCGATCGTCAGCGCCATGAGGGACAGGTTGTCGAGGCTAAACCCCGAGAAATACATGATGCCGAAGCTCGTGATCAGCGAGAGCGGCAGTGCCACCCCCGCGATTAGCGTGGCGCGCAATGAGCGAAGGAACAGCAGCACCACAAGCGTGACCAGCACCACGCTAAGAACCAGCGTAAACTGCACGTCATGCACCGAAGCGCGAATGGTTACGGTGCGGTCGCTGACGACGGTGAGGTTCACGCCGGCCGGGATCGCGCGCTGCAGCTTTGGAATCTCGGCGCGGATCTGGCGTACGACTTCTATCACGTTGGCGCCGGGTTGCCGTTGTATATCGATGATGACGGCCGGCGTGCCCTGATACCAGCCGCCGGTGCGATCGTTCTCCAGACCATCGACAATGACGGCGACGTCGCCGATCGTGACCGGCGCGCCATTGCGGTAGGCAATGATGATCGGCTTGTAGGCCTCTGCCGCCGCGATCTGATCATTGGCAGCGATGGTATAGGCCTGTTGGGCTCCATCGAGCGAGCCCTTCGGTCCGGACACATTCGCACCCGCGATCGCGTTGCGCAAATCCTCCATTCCGATTCCATAGGCGGCCAGCCTTGCGAGATCGGCCTGCACCCGCACCGCCGGCTTGAGGCCACCCAGTACTGAAACGCGACCGACTCCGGAAATCTGGGCGAGGCGCTGCGCTAATATCGTGTCCGCCAGATCGCTCATGGCGCGCAACGCAATTGTGTCCGACGTCAGCGCGAGTGTTAGAACGGGCGCGTCTGCAGGATTCACTTTGGCGTAGGTTGGCGGATAAGGCAGGGTTCTTGGCAGCACTCCCGCGGCGGCATTGATCGCGGCCTGCACGTCCTGCGTGGCGCCATCGATGTCGCGGTTGAGATCGAACTGCAACGCAATCTGGCTGACCCCGAATGAGCTGGTCGATGTCATCGACGACAACGAGGGGATCTGACCGAGTTGACGCTCCAATGGCGCGGTTATTAGCGAGGCGATGACATCCGGGCTGCCGCCAGGCAATTGAGTCGTGACTTGGACCGTCGGGAAATCCACTTGCGGCAGCGCCGACACCGGCAGCGCCCAATAGCCAAGCGCGCCGCCCATCAACAATGCGATGCCCAGCAGCGAAGTCGCAATCGGCCGGCGAATGAACGGTTCCGAGACGCTCATCAATGCGTACTCATATTAAAGAATTCGGCCACCAGGTCAGCCAATTGTACTCACCGCGACGACTTTGGTCCGCTGCCCGACTGCTCGCCTTCCTGCGCGCCGCCACCCCCGCTTTGTCCGCTCTCGCCCTTCTTGGCGCGATGTTCGGCTTTTCCGTCTTTTGCCTGAGCGTCATTGGTTTGCGGACCCCGGCTGCCTTTTTTGCGCGGCGCGAGATCGGCGGTAGGCCTTTGGGAGTCGCTGCCGATGATGACCTTGGCGCCATCTGATAAATTGGCAAAGCCGGTCGTTACCACTCGATCGGACGGCGACAGGCCGCTCGCGATCGCCGCTTCAGTTTCGTTTTGCTGCGTCACCACGATCGGCTTCGCTGTTACAATGTCGTCATGGCCGATGACGTAGCTGAATGTTCCCGCCGGACCGCGCTGCACGGCCGAGGTCGGCACGACAACCGCCTGCGACAGCGTATCGACCTTCAGCCGAACATTGACGAACTGCCCGGGCCAAAGCTGAAAAGCCGTATTGGGAAATTCGGCCTTGAGCTTGAGCGTGCCGGTGGTCGGGTCGACCTGATTGTCGATGCCCTTCAGCGTTCCGCTGTCGATCACCGTCGTGCCGTCATTGCCGAACACATCGACACTGAGAGGCGCTTTGGCGGAGGCCGCGTTGACACGCGGGATCTGCTGTTGGGGCAGGCTGAATTGCACGGCGATCGGCTGTAGCTGCGTGATGATCACGAGACCAGTCGCGTCCGCAGCGTGAATGATGTTGCCTTGGTCGACCTGCCGCAGGCCGGTGCGACCTGACAGCGGCGCAACAATCTTGGTGTACCCCAGCATGGCCTGAGCATTGTCGATCGCCGCCTGGTCCGCATTGACCAGCGCCTCCTGCTGCGCAACGACCGCTCGTTGCGTATCGTACTGCTGCTTGGACCCGGCATTGGATGCCGAGAGTTGCTGATACCGTGTCAGGTCGAGGCGCTGATTGGCCAGTTGCGCCTCGTCCTGCGCCTTTTTGGCGACGGCTTGATCGTACTGGGCCTTGTAGATCACGGGATCGATCTCACCGAGCACGTCACCTTTTTTGACGTCCTGCCCTTCCGTGAAATTGACGGCGATCAGCTTGCCATCCACCTGTGAGCGCACAGTCACGGTATTGAGGGCGCGCACAGCGCCTACGGCATCGAGATAGACAGGTACGTCTTGAATGCGGGGCGTCGCGGCCAGCACCGGTACCGGCAAATCGGGGCGGCCGCGGTTCGCTGCCTGCTTCTGTTGAAACGACGTCCAGGCGATGTAGCCGAGGCCGCCCAGAATGATGAGCGTAATCGCAATGGAAACTGTCCGGCGGCGCGCGCGCGAAGCCACACGGCCAACGCGGCCGCCGGCCGTCTTCTTGGCGGCCTCGTTCAAATCCGGCTTAAAGAGCATTGACCGGTCTCTCCATTCTCGGCTCCCAACCGCCCCCCAGCGCCTGATACAGGCTGACAACCGCCAGTAGACGGGCAAGCTGCGCCTGCCAAAGCGCATCTTCGGCCTGAAATAGCGTCACTTGGGTATTTAGCACAGTTATGATGTCCGCGGTCCCGGCCCGAAGCTGCTGCTCGGACAGTTCAAAAGCCCGCCGCGATGCCGCTACTACCTCGCGCTGCAGCCGCAGCCTGGCTGTTGTCTCCTTGATCGCCACCAGCGCGTTGTCGACGTCGGCAAACGCAGAAACCACGGTCTTGCGGTAAGTTTGCAGCAATTCATCCTGCCTGGCCTTGGTCAGTTCGAAATTTCCGAGAATTCTGCCGCCTTCGAAAATCGGCTGCGTCAGGCTGCCGACCATGCTGAAGAACGCGGCATGGGGCTGGAACAGCGAGGCCAGCGCCGAGCTTTGGTATCCACCCTGCCCGGTCAGCTGGATGCTTGGAAA
>JAICIT010000052.1 GCA_025960445.1 Bradyrhizobium sp.
ATCCGCTGGAGCTATGGTCACGAGACCATCCCGCGGCACCTGCGCGACGTCATCATCACCGAGTACGGTGTCGCCCAGCTCAGGGGAAAATCCGATGCCGAGGTGATTGCCGCGATGCTGCAGGTCGCGGATTCGCATTTCCAGGAGGAACTTGCGCGCGAGGCCAAGGATGCAGGCAAACTGCCGAAGAACTTTGAAGTTCCGGCGGCGTACCGCGACAACTATTCCGATCGTATCGCGCGCGCGCTAAAGCCGGCGCGCGCCGCGGGCCTGTTACCCTCGTTCCCGTTCGGGACCGATTTCACCGAGGTCGAGCAGCGGCTTATTCCAGCGTTGCAACTCCTGCAGGAGGCGCAACGGACGCGAAGTATGCTGGCTCGACTATTTTGGCAGGGACTGACGCGCGCGCCGGATGCTGATGACCGAGCATGCCTGGCGCGGCTCGGTCTTGATCGGCCCTCGACATGGTCGGAACGGACCTACCGGACGCTGGTCAGCGCGGCCCTGGCGAGCAGCCGGAAAGCATGAGGCCGCTCTCCATCCGTCCTGTGCCCGGATTCGCGCCTGGCTGGCTGCGCACGAGCTACCTGTTCTTGTTGACCGGTTTCCGCTTTTCGATGAACGCCGCCATGCCTTCGGAGCGATCCTCCAGCGCGAACGTCGAATGAAACAGGTCGCGCTCGACCTCCAGTCCTTCCGAGAGCGGCGTCTCAAATGCGCGGTTGATGGCGCTCTTGGCCATCTCCGCGGCGGGACGCGACATCGACGCAATTTTTTCCGCGGCAGCCAGCGCTTCGTCCATCAATTTGTCGGCGGGCACAACGCGGCTCACCAGCCCCGAACGCTCTGCCTCGGCGGCATCCATCATGCGTCCGGTCAGGCACAGGTCCATCGCTTTGGACTTGCCGATTGCGCGCGTCAGCCGCTGGGTTCCGCCGATACCGGGTATGGTGCCCAGAGTAATTTCGGGCTGGCCGAATTTCGCAGTCTCGGCAGCGATGATGATATCGCACATCATCGCCAGCTCGCAGCCGCCGCCAAGTGCGTATCCACTAACAGCAGCGACGGTCGGCTTACGGCAACGGGCGATGCGATCGCCGCCAATTGAAGCGAAATCGCTGGAGAAAATGTCGATGAACGTCTTCGGCTGCATTTCCTTGATGTCGGCACCGGCGGCGAAAGCCTTTTCGCTACCAGCAACCAGAATGCATCCAATTTTGTCATCGTTTTCCAGAGCGTCGACGGCCGTGGCGATCTCTTTGAACACGCCAAAGGAGAGCGCATTGAGCATCTTCGGGCGGTTCAGCGTAATGATGCCGACTTGGCCTTTGGTTTCGACAATAATGTATTCGAACGTGCTCATGTTCACTCCGCGCCTGATTTCGGGCCAATTTGCCCGCTGACGGGGTGGTCATCAAGTGCACTGATGAGGAGCGCAGATGCGTTCACTCGTGAACGCATGCGTTGCGGTCGGTGATTAGAAAGCTGCTTACGTCATAAACATGCGCGCAGCGGAGGCCATCGTCAGCAGCGCTCCAAATCCGATGAATATCTTCCCGATTAGCGACGTCTGGTCCCAGGCAGAACCGCCCTTCGAGACGGCGAGAGATGACGCAGGCGGTGTCGCGATATCAGCGGCGGCCATCGCGAGGGGCGCCGCGGGAGCAACGCTGGCAGGCGGAGAACTCGGTTGCAGCGCCCGGTCGAGATCGTTCAGCTGATCCGCCGCGACGATCTGAGTATCGGGCTGGGGCTGAGCCGCGGCCATGAGGATGTCGGCTGCGCGGGCGGACATGGCCTTGGCGGCATTGCCGGTTGGTGTTTCGGCATATTGCGCATTGGCGTTTGCGACGAAGGCCGGGATGGCGGAACGCTCGCCCTGGCCGGCCGCATTCGCGTTCCGCTCGGCGTCCGCCTTGGGCGCGATCTTTGCGGAACTATGGGCGGAATGCTTCTTCCGGCGCGGGCTCTGCTTCACCTGTTTGTGGAGCGCAAGCGGGGCTGCAGTCTCGGCCGTCGACGTGGTGTCCTCGTCAGGCGCCGCTTGCGACGGCCCCGCGAGACAGGCAAGCGCCATCAGGATCAAGGCCGATCGCCAACAAAAACGGATACTCATTCGGCAATCTCCCCATACGCAAGTTCCCCGCTAAGCGAAATGAGAGCGCTCCACGTGTCCGCAGCACGGCAAAAAAGGGGAATTTTCGGGCTGCAGCGGACCGAAACTGGGCAGGACAGGCTCCAAATTGGCGCGCCGATCTCGATACGGATGAGGATGCCAGCGGAATGGAACGATGTTATGAGCCTGACGGCCAATAGGTCGTTCCAGTCTCGGATCAGCTTGGAGAAGGCTGGATCACGACTTCGTGATTGGAAGCCTCGCTCGTAACAAACTGAACCTTTGAGCGAATTACACGGTGAGAACGCGCGTGCGCGAACGTGAAGACGACTGGACCGCCCTGATGCGGGCGGCCATTTCCGGCGATGGTGCGGCGTATCATCGTCTGCTCAAGGCGGTTACGCCTGTGCTGCGAGCGGCCGCGAAACGGGGTCTGGCACGGGCGGGGCAACCGGTCGATCAATCCGAGGACATTGTGCAAGACATTTTGTTAGCGGTGCATCTGAAAAGGCATACTTGGGACGCCAATGCACCGTTCGCGCCATGGCTGTTTGCGATTGCGCGCAACAAGCTGATCGATTCCCTACGGCGGCGCGGTCGCCGCGTCTTTGTGAACATCGACGATTTCGCCGAAGTCCTTCCCGGCGAGGCCGCCCCGGAAACCGCGCCCGCCACCGAAGTCGCGGCCCAACTTCAGTCGCTGCCGGTGCGCCAGCGCCAGGTATTGCAGTCGATCGCGGTGGAAAGTGCATCGATCAAGGATACCGCGAAAAAATTTGCGATGAGCGAGGGAGCGGTGCGAGTAGCCCTGCATCGCGGGCTTGCCAGCCTCACGGCCAAGCTGCGGGAGCATTGAGTATGGAAACGGACCAGCTCATCCGAACGCTTGCAGCGGATACGCGACAGCGCCCTTGGCCGGTCGGGCTGGTGTTGGCGGTGGCATTGCTTGCTGCCGGGCTGGTTTCGATCGCGATGTTTTCCGCCGCGCTGGGCGTCCGCCCGGATGTCATGAGCGCGATGCATAACCCGTTCTTCGATCTGAAATTCGTTGTCACGCTAGCGCTGGCGAGTTCGGCCATTGTCGTCGGTCTGCATCTCTCGCGGCCCGAAGCCACGCTGCGCGGATGGGCATGGCTGCTGCTCATTCCGCTTCTTTTTTTGGCCGGCGGAATTGGATGCGAGATGCTGCTGCCTCAACCGGTACCGATGATGACGCGCATGATCGGCAAGAACTGGAGCGTTTGTCTCGTCGCGATTCCGGCATTGTCGCTTCCGCTATTGGCCGCGGCGCTGATCGGCTTGCGCCATGGCGCGTCAACGCGGCCGGCAGTCACCGGCGCGATCGCGGGGATGTTGTCGGCAGGTCTGGCGGCGACGCTATACGCGTCTCACTGCACGGACGACTCGCCGCTGTTCGTGGCGACCTGGTATACGATCGGCACGGCGCTGTTGGCCGTCATCGGCGCGGTCGCGGGAGCGCGGGTACTGAGATTCTAAATCTCGGCCCCCAACGTTGGATTCGCCATCGGAATCGATTTTGAAGGAGCTCGATTTCGAAGCCGTCGCGCACTCACGCGGACGCGGCGGGTGAGGTGGTTTGCTGCATCCGATGAAACCGCAACACCTGCTGCGCGGTGGAAGGCCGCAACCGTTCGTAAGTGGCCTTGCATGCATGAAGGTCAGTCGGCTCAAGCCCGGAGAGCTGGTCACGCATGTTGATGATCGCCCTAACCGTCAACCACGACAGACCCGAGACCTTCGCCAGGATCATCACGCCTTCGGCACGGGTTTCGACCATCATGTTCTCGGCGATGGATATCGAAACATTCGCGAGTACCGCGATCGCGGCATTCGCCTCGTCGAACTTGCCGGCATCCGCAAACGCGGTCACCTGATTCTCATCCAGCCTGCCGTCCTCAAAAAGTGATTTGACCAGCGCGTGCGCGATTGCCGTTTCCCGCGTGATCGCGGAAGGCGCGCAGCGGGCGCGTCGTATCGCCTCCTGCACCGCGTCCGGCACATTGGCCGCATCTTGCGGGTTGGCGGCTTCAAGCCGCGCGCGGACGGTGGCGGATGCCTTCGCAAGGAGTCTTAGATAAAGATGCCGGGGAATGGTGGGACGCATGCCTAGGCATGTCGTAAGGTCGTCATCGCCCTCGGCACGGTTGAGCAGACGGGTAAAGCCGTTTTCTGAGAACTCCGCCCCGGGATTTCGAAGCGTGTTCTGGATTACCTCGTCATCGCCGCGCAGAACCAGCACGTCGGTGACGGCGCCGCTCAAGACCCTTCGTTTTGAAATCGCGCTCAAATGCGCTTGGCTCTTGTTGCGCGCAGTCTCGATCAGTGTGTCGTCATCGAGCCGCTCCGATTGAGAAAGCACGGGAGCTGCGACCTCGATATGATCGTCAAATGCCAGCGCGCGAACGGTAAGCGGAGGCGCGGTATCGATGGGAGCCAGGCGATTCGAAAGGAGCGCCTTCGCCGAGGTTTCGATGTGCTGGATCAGGCACTGGAAAACGTCATCGAACAGCGCGATCTGTTCGTCAGAAAAATCGACCGCGCCGTTGATGAAAAGATCGGTGACGCGGCGCAGGGTTTCGACGCGGCGCGCGACAGGTCCATGCGCGAGCGTGGATTGCAATTCGTCCAGCAGGCCTTCGGTTATAGCAACAGATTTCGAACTCATGACTCTATCCTGGAGCATAGCAAACCGGACGATGTCTTCGTCCGGCAAACGGAGATGATCAAGATCGTGCGATGGCGATGCGGTTTCGTCCTCGTTCCTTGGCTGAGTAGAGCGCCGCGTCGGCGCGAGCGAGAACAGCATCCGGATTCTCATTCGCTGCCAGCGTCGCGATGCCGGCGGAAATCGTCACCTTCAGGCCAGGCGACAGCGCGCTCCAGTCGAGATCGGCAATGATCGATCGCAAGCGATCGAGGATGCGTGCAGCGCCATCATTTGAAGTATCGGGCAGTACCAGCAGAAACTCCTCGCCACCATAACGGCCGAACCTGTCGATGTTGCGGATATTGGCGAACAAGGTAATTGCGAACGTCCTGAGTACCTCGTCGCCGGTAGGATGGCCGTAGGCGTCGTTAATGCGTTTGAACCAGTCGAGATCGATCAGCGCTATCGAGCAAGGTGTGTTGCTGCGGCGCGCACGAGCGACCTCATCCTCCAGCATCCGCATGATGCAGCGACGATTGAACGAACCGGTCAACTCATCGAGTTCGGCAAGCTCTTCGATGCGCTTGTTGGCAGCTTTGAGTTCGAAGCTGCGCTTGTAGAGCATCTTTCGAAGCGAGCTGCCGTAAAGGCCCAAAAACGCACATTGACCAATCGTAAGGACGAAGCAAAGCATCGCCGCAAGGCGTTCCATATCGGTCTCGACGGGCATGCCGATCGGCATGTGCGTGAGCAGAAATATCGGAGCTAGACTCACCCCGGTGAGAGTCCAGGCGACGGTTGCCTGCGAGGAGGTCATCCGCAGCGCGCCGAACTCGAAGATCAGGAAAAGGACACAAAGAAAGGCATAGCCGATTTGCGGCGCCGCCAGCAGGAAGCCAAGCTGGAGCGCGACATGTCCTCCGACCTGAAACAGAGTGAGGTAGTGATCCTCGAACCTGTCGTTGATGTGTGTTTCGGACAGGAGCAGAAAAACGCCAATCAGACCGATGCCGGACAGGAAATAGGCAGCGGGTACGGCGATGGAAATCGTTCCGGCGTAGCAGTAAACCAACAGTACTGATGAGATCAGCGAGCAGCTAACCGCCTGCACACCAAGCATCTGCCGGCGCTGGCCAACCCGGCGCGCCAACGTGTCGGCAGGCGGAAGCTGGGCGTCAACAACCGCACCAAGTCCCCGAGCCTGAAGCGATGAAGCCGCGCCGATCATATCCCGCCGCAATGCGATGTAGCCGGGACGAACCTTAGGGAAGAAAGCCTTTAGGTTTCGTATCTTTATCATGTGGCGCGCAGCCACCATTCAGCTTGGCTGCGCGGCCAGTGCTGGCTGCATGAGTTCCGGCCGGCTGCTGGTGGTGTTTTGCCCACTGAAGCGAGTAAGGTCCGCGACCGACGGATCAGTCCAGGAAAGCCATTCCGTATTATAATACCCCAATCGCTTTTATCGGATGGGATCGGCTAATGGGCTCCCGGTCGTATTCACCAGATCTGCAACGAGGCCATGGCAGCAATTTGAAAAATGTCCCTATTCCGATCGAACCAGCCGGCAACCCGATGAGACCAATAGTGCGAGGCAGCCATTGAGTGCGGCGCAGGCAGCTTCGGACGATGTCCTGATCGCCAGGATCGCTCAAGGCGACCGCCTCGCTATGCAGGTGTTGTACGGACGGCACCATGTGAGTGTGTTCCGTTTTGGGCTTCGGCTCGTGCGTGACGAGCAGGTCGCGGAAGATCTCATCAGTGAGGTTTTCCTCGATGTATGGCGCCAGGCTGGCAAGTTCGAAGGCCGATCCGCTGTTTCCACTTGGCTGCTGGCGATTACTCGATTCAAGGCCCTATCTGCGTTGCGGCGCAGGAATGACGTTGAGTTGGACGACGAGGCCGCCGGTGCGATCGAGGATGCGTCGGACAATCCCGAAGTGGCGGTGCAAAAAAAGGACGCGGGTGAGGTGCTGCGCAAGTGCTTGATGGCACTTTCGCCGGAGCACCGGGAGATCGTCGATCTGGTCTACTACCACGAAAAATCCGTGGAAGAAGTCGGTGAGATCGTCGGTATTCCGGAGAACACTGTGAAGACGCGCTTATTCTACGCGCGGAAGAAACTGGCCGGACTGCTGAAAGCGGCAGGCGTGGAACGAGGCTGGCCGTGATGGCGATGAGCAAAAAAATGCTGGAGCAAGAGCCCAGTGAAATCGAGATGCTGTTGCCCTTTCATGCGGCCGGCACGCTAAATCCGCGGGACTCGCGCCGCGTCGATGAGGCGCTTGCCCGAGATTCCGAGCTTGCGCGGCAATATGCCGTGATCCGGGAGGAGTATGCCGAGACCATCCATTTGAATGAGAGCCTGGGCGCACCATCCGCGCGTGCCATGCACAGGCTGTTCGCCGCGATGGATGCTGTGCCTCGGCGCGAGCGCTCCTCATCGCTCAACTTATTCGCGCGGCTTATCCGTTTTTTCGGAAGCCTGTCGCCTCGAACCCTGGCCTGGTCGGGAAGCGTGGGCGCCACGGTGCTTTTGTTGCAGGCGGGCGTGATCGGGGCGGTTCTGCTCGACAATCCCAACTCCAGCTTACAGATGGCCTCGCCAGCTGGGCCGCCGAATGAGCTGAAAACCCGCGATGCCGGCGCGGGCGCGCCATTGCGCGCTTTGGTTCGCTTCAAGCCGGATGCAAGGGCCGCGGAAATCACGTCGCTGCTTGATAGCTATCACGCCTCGATCGTCGAGACGAAGGGTGGCCTGTTTCGGCTTCAATTCGGCCACAGCGCATTAACAAAAGATGGCGTTGCAGCTCTGACGGAGAAACTGCAAGGCGAGAAGATCATCAGCCTCGCCTTGCCTGCATCTTAGAACGACGCGGCAGTACCAATCTTGTGAAGATTGCTTGCCAATGGGAAGCCGGTGTTCGTGGCAGGCGAGCAGGCCGGCTGCTCATAATCTCCGCTCAAATAAACCGAAAAAAATCGCAAGCGGGTTGAACGCCCAATGCCCTTGGCGAGACCTAATAGGTGGGAGCGACAATTCCTCCCCATCGAGGCCGTATTCGGGCGCGAGCGCCCATCCACCCCAGCGCCCATATGGCTTGACCCGTCCGGCTGTCCCCCCGGGCGGGTCTCTCGTTTCCGGATGGCTGTTTGTTCCAAGCCCGCAATGCATCCCAAGCCATTTGCCGCCAGAGCAAGCTCAACCAAATGCGCCGCCGGTTGATTGGGGCATAGCGACCGACCCCCGGAGAACTACGGCTATCTATCGATCACGAACGTCCAGTAGTGTTCAGCGGTGGACTTCGCCAAGGTTTTCCACAAAATATATCGGCCGCGTCTGAGTGATTCGTCTCTGTTGCGTCCGCGTCTACCTCTCTCCTTGCGGGCTGGTTCATGACTTATCAACTCGACGTCGCAGGTGGGCGCGATATCGTCGCGCGTTGGTGCACGCTGGCCGAGCAGCGGCTGCAATACCTCACCGAACTATTCGAAACTGGCCGATGGCGGCGGTTTTATACCGAAGTAAGCTTCCTCGAGAATATCTACGAGGCCAAAGCCGCGGTCGACCTCTGGCGGGATTTGTTGTCACGCGGGAGGTCAGAGCGCTCGCTGCCGGGTATGTCCCGGCTCGCGATGTCGGCGAGCCTGCCAACCATCGAAATGATGCGCAGACAAATGGGCCGGATGCCGCAACAGCCGGCGACTCCCTCCGCAGCGTCCCCGGCGATCTTTTCAGTTGTACCGGAAGCAACCAACCCTCAGCCTGTGAAGGTGCATCCCGTCCCGGCAATGCCAGCCAATTCGCGTATTCGGCCGACCATCAGCTCGATCGCGGACCGCTACCCGCTGCTGCGCAACTCGCTTTAGGCGCACATCACCGTGTGAGCCGTCGCGACGCTCGTGCTTGTCGGGGCTGCTATCGGGCGCCCTGCAAGGTGCATGAACTCCAGCATCTGTTGGCCTTTGTCACACTTGATGCAGACGGTCACGCACTGATCAAGGGCTTTGCGGTTGCATGAGGGATAGGCGGGTTGCGCACTTGTCGTGAGTCGACTCCCGTCACTTCCTGCTCAGGGAAGCAGGCGCCAATTATTGCAACTGCGGCAATCAAAACAGCGAAGTTTCGCATAAACCGCCCCGTCTTGATCTTGCGATCGGCTCGTGGACTGGTGCCGGTCCAAGCCCAGCCATCGCGACATCCCCGCTAATCGAACGCGACGCCGACGCGCTTTTCGTTTCGCCATACAATGTGGCAGGGCACATGCCGCCCCTCGGAATCAAATACCAAAGTGAAATGTTCAGGGATTGCATCGGGGCTGGTGACGTCAAGCGCCGCCCCAGTATTCGACATGTTGCGAACCATGCAAGCGATCGCGCTGCCGCCGAACTTTATCGTTCCGGTTTTTAGCAGCCGATGCCGCTGCTCATTGCGCTTTTCAACCATGATCTCAGCCGAACGACCGCAGAATTTGCGAAAACATAGTAGCGGCGGCTCGGGTGTAACGCGCGTCGTTGAAATGCTCGTCCACCAAATTGATGACGAGGAGAGCAATGATCGTGGCCAGGACGAGTCGCATCGGCGTAGTATTACGAACGGTGAATTAATGGATTGTTAATCTGGTCCTGCTCTCGGCGCGGTAACCAACAGGGAATGCTCAACGGACCGCATTCACCCCGATCACCAGGTGGGCGAAACGTTGTGCGCCTTCGGTGGAGAGGTCGGTGGTAACCGGCCGCGCGTGGTCGAGCCCCACCACGGCCCCGCGCTCGCTTTCCGAAATGATGTTGTTGTTGACGAGCGCTGTTCCCGCGCCCGGCGCGACCGACACGCCGATCCCGACGTAAGCCTTGCGGATCACATTGCCGGAGATTGCGACGTCACGGAGATATTTTCCCCAACCGGCCACGATGCCGAACGAAGGGGCATTCTCGATCACATTGGCTGACACCGAAGCGTCGGCTTCGACATAGATGCCGATGCCGGCATCATCGTCCGGCGCGGTAGCAGCGGGACGCTTCGGTAGCAGGTTCCGGATGATGTTGCCGTGGACGGCCGCAAGCCGGCCGCCCTCGTTGAAGTTGCAGACTGAAATACCCACCGCCGCGCCATCCACCATATTGCTGGCGATCAGCGCGCCTTCGAACGAGAATTCAGAGTACAGCGCCACCTCTCGGACGTCGCTGACGTTGTTGCCGATGACCTGAATATTGGATG
>JAICIT010000053.1 GCA_025960445.1 Bradyrhizobium sp.
AAAGATCTGCTCGAGCAGCTTGCGCAGGAAGTCCATGCGGCGGGAGGCGCCGTCATTCCGGTGGCGCAAGATATCATGGAGGAAGATGCCGCGAAAAAGCTGGCCACCACGGGACTGGCTGAGCTTGGCCATGTCGACATACTGGTTAATAACGCGGGCGGCAGCCGGCCGTTACCCGTAGATGCGCCTGACAGCGATTGGGATGAAGCCTTGGCGCTGAACTTCACGCGCTACCGGCAGGTGACTCACGCGCTGCTGCCGCAAATGATCGAGCGCGGGTGGGGACGCATCATCAATATAACCGGCAAGTCCGAGCCGGAGGGACTCAATGCCGCGTTCGCCGCCAAGGCTGCGGTACACGCGTGGGCCAAAGGCCTGTCGCGCGAGATCGGACGACATGGCATTACCGTCAATTGCATTCCGCCAGGCCGGATCATGAGCGAACAGATCCGGCGCAACTATCCAGAAGACTATCGGAAGCATTTTGCTGAAGAAGAAATTCCGGTCGGCTATTGGGGTGAACCGGAGGACCTTGCAGCGATGGCCGTGTTCCTCGCTTCACCTGTTGCACGCTACATCACCGGCACGGTCATCCCCGTCGATGGTGGGCTTCGTCGCTATCAATTCTAGATCATGATCGCTTGATAAGCAGCTCTATATGCCGAACCGCAAAGGGGGAGCCCGCGTCCAAATCGGATCGGGACATGAAACGAAACCCAATCACGCTGGTTGGTTCGGCTCACCAGCGGAGTTGGCCAATGGCCATGGACAACAAACCCCCGCTATCGCGGAGACCCGTCATCTGCGGCGCGGCCATCGCACCCGCTGGTGCCGCTACGTCGCTGGCTCCTTCGATCGCGCAAGAGGTCTATGGCTCTGCGGGCGGCTCGGGACAGCCCTGAGGCGCCTGGTACGTTTTACGGCATTCGAGTGGTTTCCAGCTGAGACAGAATGCGACGATCCCGCTGCAGGTCCTTGATGTGCTTGGGTCATCTGGCTGTAGAGCCTGTAATTGCGACCGTGAACAGGCGCCGGTGCAACAGTACGGAGCTACCCTGATTTGCAGCCCACGAACTCGCCGCTGCGGACCTTGATCTTTTGCAACGGCGCACCAGTTCCAGCGAGGTAGCAAGATCAATGATCAAACGCACCGATACATGGGATACCCGCTCCACCATTAGCCGGTGGGCGCACATCCTGGAACGTACAGGGCTCGCGCTGACGGGCGCCTCGTGCGGGCTGTTCGTAGCCGCGCATGTGGGAAGAGCTAACATCGATCTGATCGGATCGGGCGCCACTGTCCTGGCGATGATGATTTATGGAGGCATTGGCTTCTATCTCGGCATCGATCTGCCGCCTGCCCCTCCCGATCACCGCATGCACCTGCCGTTGCGGCACGGGCTCGGTACGAAGGCCGACGCTGTTGAACTGCTAAGCGCCGCCGGCACTTTCCTCGCCGCCGTGGCGGCGGTGATCTCGGTCTCAAGCATTGTTCTCGACGAGGCGGCACACGCGATCACTGCCCTGCTGATCAGCTTCGGTTGGGCAATCGGTGCCAGCATGCAGATCGCTTCCGGCATTATTGCGCGAACGCGCACGGAAGTGTCCACCACATCATAAAAGGCGATGCCCGCATACTTCTTACGCGCCGAGCGAGGAGCACACTACGCGCAATTCATTTCAAAGCGGCTGATGCGTTTGCATCGGCGTTGCCGAATACGGCGCTTCGGCGCCAAAGGAATTAAGGAGCCGACGTAGCACATGCCGAGAAAAGATCCTGTCAACTGGATGCTATCCGAGGCGATCGATTCACTCGTCCGCGCCGAGCGACTACGCCAGCAGTTTTTTAGCTTGCAGTCGAAAGCAGGCTTGCCGGAGCCGTGCTGGGAGCCTCCGATCGACGTGCTGGAGACGGACGAGGAAATACTCATTCTGGTCGCGCTGCCCGGCGTGGACCCGGATCAGGTCGAGGCCACAATCGAAGACGGAACCCTTGTCGTGAGCGGCCGCCGGGTGCTGCCGGCCGAGCTGCGCAATGCGCGGATTCACCGGCTTGAACTTCCGCAAGGCAGGTTCGAACGCCGCATCCTGCTGCCTACTGGCCGATACGCGGTCAGCCGCTTCTCGATCAATGGATGTATCGTGTTGCGCCTTGCGAAGTCTGTGTGAGGTATGATGTCGCCAGCCAATCCGGATAACCCAGCTTCATCGACCGCCGCCGGCCAGGCCGATACTGTGCCGATTCCGAACGACGCGCTGATCATCGTGCCGGTTCGAAATACTGTGCTGTTTCCGGGGGTGGTCTCGCCGATTACGGTCGGTCGGCCGAAATCGGTCGCCGCCGCCCAACAGGCCTTGCGCGAGCAGCGTCCGGTCGGGATTCTGCTGCAGCGAAATCCTGATGCGAACGATCCTGGACCGGACGAACTCAACCGGATCTGCACCATCGCCAACATCATCCGTTACATCACCGGACCGGACGAAAGCCACCACATCATCTGCCAGGGAATTCAGCGCGCCCGCATTCTTGATTTTCTCCCGGGCACGCCATTCCTCGCCGCGCGCGTGCTCCATATCCCGGAGCCAACGACAAACTCGCCTGAGATCGAGGCACGCTTCCTCAATCTGCAGAGGCAGGCGATCGAAGCCATTCAACTGCTTCCTCAGGCGCCGCCTGAACTCGTTGCACTGTTCGAGTCGACGACCTCTCCAGGCGCGCTGGCAGATCTCGCAACGTCGTACATGGATATCAAGCCACAGGATAAGCAGGAGATTCTCGAAACCATCGACCTGTCGGTGCGGATGGAAAAGGTTTCGCGCCATCTCGCCGACCGTCTCGAGGTGCTGCGTCTGACGGCTGAGATTGGCCAGAAGACCAAAGCCACCTTCGATGAACGCCAGCGCGAGGCAATCCTGCGCGAGCAGATGGCGACCATTCAGCGTCAACTGGGAGAAGGCGACGGCAAGACCCAGGAGGTCGCGGACTTGAATGCGGCCATCGCCAAGGCGCAGATGCCGCCCGAGGCCGAAAATCAGGCCCGCAAGGAAGTGCGCCGTTATGAGCGAATGCCCGAGGGAGCGGCCGAGGCCGGCATGGTCCGCAGCTATCTCGACTGGCTGGTCGAATTGCCGTGGGCGCTCCCGGAAGAAAAAACCATCGATATCCCGCAGGCCCGGCGGATTCTCGATGAGGACCATTTCGGGCTGGAAAAGATCAAAAGCCGGATCATCGAATATTTGGCGGTTCGAAAGCTGGCACCGCACGGCAAGGCGCCCATCCTGTGTTTCGTCGGACCGCCGGGAGTGGGCAAGACTTCGCTCGGCCAATCGATCGCACGCGCGATGGATCGGCCTTTTGTCCGGGTCAGTCTGGGCGGCGTTCATGACGAGGCGGAAATCCGGGGGCATCGGCGGACGTATATCGGCGCCCTCCCCGGCAACATCATCCAGGCAATCAAGAAAGCCGGATCGCGCAATTGCGTGATGATGCTCGACGAGATCGACAAGATGGGGCGCGGCATTCAAGGCGACCCGTCGGCGGCGATGCTCGAAGTTCTTGATCCCGAGCAAAATGGGACGTTTCGCGATAACTATCTCGGCGTGCCGTTCGATCTCTCGCGGATCGTATTCATTGCTACCGCCAACATGCTGGATACGATTCCTGGCCCGTTGCAGGACCGCATGGAGATCATCAGCCTGCCGGGATACACCGAGGACGAAAAGCTCGAGATCGCGCGGCGCTACCTGGTTCGTCGCCAGCTCGAGGCCAACGGCCTGAAACCCGAACAGGCGGAAATCGATGTCGACGCGATCCGGCTGATGATCAAAGGTTATACGCGCGAGGCGGGCGTGCGCGCCCTGGAGCGCGAAATCGGAAAAGCGCTGCGTCATGCGGCAGTGCAGATCGCGGAAGGCACGTTGAGTAAAGTCAATATCGCGGCCAAGGATCTTGCCGAGGTTCTGGGAGCGCCGCGTTTCGAAGGCGAGATCGCGATGCGTACCAGCGTCCCGGGCGTTGCGACTGGGCTCGCCTGGACCCCGGTTGGTGGCGACATTCTCTTTATCGAAGCAACCCGCGTTCCCGGAAAAGGCGCACTGATCCTGACCGGGCAACTCGGCGACGTCATGCGTGAAAGCGCACAGGCGGCTTTGACGCTGGTAAAGAGCCGGGCCGCCCAATTGCAAATCGACCCGTCGATTTTCGAAAAAAGCGACATCCATGTTCATGTCCCCGCCGGGGCCACGCCGAAAGACGGGCCGAGCGCGGGCGTTGCCATGTTCACAGCCCTGGCCTCTCTCCTCACCAACGAGACGGTCCGAAGCGACACCGCGATGACCGGTGAGATATCGCTGCGCGGCCTCGTGCTGCCGGTCGGCGGCATCAAGGAAAAAGTTGTGGCTGCGGCGGCGGCTGGCCTGACCAGGGTGATGCTCCCGGCACGAAACCGCCGAGACTTTGAAGATATCCCGCAAGGCGCCCGGGACAAACTCGAGTTCGTCTGGCTCGAGCGCGTTGACGACGCGGTTGCCGCGGCACTGGAGGAAAAAAGAAAAGTCGCGGTCGCCGCGCAGTAGAGCGTTAAGAAGCCTCAGCCGTCGATGATCGCCACCGCGCGGGTCCAGCCCGCCGATGCTCGTTCGATCTTGACCGGAAAACAGGACACGGTGAAACCGGTCGGCGGCAACTGCTCCAAATTGTGCAGCTTCTCGATGTGGCAATAGCCGATATGGCGGCCGGCCTTGTGCCCTTCCCAGATCAGGCTGGCATCCTTGGTCTCCGCGTATTTCTTCGCGGTATACACAAACGGCGCGTCCCAGCTCCAGCCGTCAATGCCGGTCAAGCGCACGCCACGCTCGAGCAGGTACATGGTCGCCTCGTAGCCCATGCCGCAACCGGATGTAACGTAATCCTGCCGGCCGTATTTGGCGCCGGCGCTGGTATTGACCACGACGATCTCCAGTGGGGACAACCTGTGGCCAATGCGCTTGAGCTCGCTCTCGACATCCTTGGCTGTTGCAACATATCCGTCAGGCAAATGCCGGAAGTCCAGCTTTACGCCCGGCTGCAAGCACCACTCCAGCGGCACCTCGTCGATGGTCCATGAACGCTCGCCGCGGTTCATGGTCGGATGAAAGTGCCAGGGCGCATCGAGATGCGTTCCGTTATGGGTGGACAGTTGCACTTGCTCGACCGCCCAGCCTTGGCCGTCCGGAAGCTCCTCGGCCTTGAGCCCTTCGAAAAATTGCAGCATGCGCGGCAAGCCCTGCTGGTGGTCGATGTACTGGATCGTCGGATGCCCTCCCGGCGGATCGGCGGGTACGTCATTTTGCAGGGGCACGGAGATATCGATCAGCCGTCTGACCATGGATGTTCCTTGATTGTCTTGCCGCACGCCTGATTGGCGGCACGCTGGGTAAATCAGATCGGCTTGATGCCAGCTTTAGCGATTACCTCGCGCGATTTCGGCACGTCGTCCTTGATCCGCTTGATAAACAGGCCCCTCCGGGTTCGGTTTCGGCGCGACTTTGTCTTACCTGAGTCTTACCTGAGCAACGTAGAAGCTTTCGCCGGTTCGATAGCGCGCATGTAGGCCGGCAGCGCGGTCCTGATGCTGGGCGTGGCGCTACCCTATGCAAATCGAAATCAAAGATAGCCGGTGCCCGCTTCCTCGGCAAAGCGGCCCGGATCTCCCTCCCACACGATCCGCGCGTGCTCGAGCACATAGACGCGATCGGCATGCGGCAGTGCGAAGGTCACGTTCTGCTCACCCAGTAGCAGGGTGATCGGCGTGGTCTGCCGCAGCTTTTCCAGCGCTTTTGACAATTGCTCCAGAATGACGGGCGCGAGTCCAAGCGTCGGCTCATCGAGAATGAGGATTTTCGGCTTCATCATCAAGGCGCGGCCGATCGCCAGCATCTGCTGCTCGCCGCCCGACAGCGTCTGCGCCATCTGGTTTTGGCGTTCCTTCAGGATCGGAAACAGCTCGAACAGCCATGCCATTTGCGCGTCTTTGTCCTGATCCGACAAATGCTGTCCACCCAAATCGAGATTTTCGCGCACGCTCATCTCACCGAACAGCTCCCGCGATTCCGGACACTGCACGATGCCGCTGCGGGCAATCCGCGCCGGCGTCATGCCGCGCAGTTTCTCGCCCGCGCGCACGATCTCGCCGTTGTATGGCAGGAGACCCGATATGGTATTGAACAACGTGGTCTTGCCGGCGCCGTTCAAACCGACGATCGAGACAAATTCGCCTTGATGAATATGGATCGAGACGTTTTCCAGGGCCTGGGCCTTGCCGTAGTGCACGCTGACGTTCTCGACCTGCAGCAGCGGAACACTGTCTTCGAAACTGGTCTCCGGGCGCGCGGAGGTCTCGATCGCGCCGCCGAGATAGACGCGCCGCACCGTCTCGTTACGCATGACGTCATCGGCGCGGCCGGTGACGATCTCCTCGCCGAGATACATCGCCAGCACCCGGTCGACCAGCGCTGCGACGCTCTTGACGTTATGGTCGACAAGCAGAACCGCGCGCCCTTCATCGCGGAAGCTGCGGATCAGCTCCGAGAAGGTGCCGACTTCGGCGAGCGTCAACCCCGCGAAGGGCTCGTCCACCAGCACCACTTTGGGATCCCTCGCGATCGCCTTGGCTAGCTCAAGCCGGCGCAAATCGGCAAACGGCAAGGTTGGCGGTCGCCGGTCCATGACCTCGGCGAGACCGACGCGCTCGGCGATCCACTTCGCCCGGTCGGTGAGAGCTTTGTCTGCGAACAGCATGAACAGGCTGTCCGGCAATAACGCGACCATGATGTTTTCCAGAACGGTTTGCCGATTGAGCGGCCGTGAATGCTGAAACACCATGCCGAAGCCTTTCCGCGCGATCTTATGCGCGGGAAGGCCTGCGAGATTCTCGCCTTCGAAAACGACTTCGCCTTCCGACGGCCGTTCGATTCCCATGATCGCCTTCATGGCCGTCGACTTGCCGGAGCCGTTCGGGCCGATCAGTCCGAAAATTTCGCCTGGACGCAAATCGAGGCTCAGGTTCTTGACCGCGGTCAGGCCACCAAAGCGCTTGGTCAGCCCGCGAACCTGGAGAACGTGAGTGGTGTTCAAGGGTGCATCCATCACGAGCGGGCCTCGCGTGAGAGGGCCGCTCCGAGAAAGCCGCCGGGAAAGAACAGAACGACGAGCAGCGCGACTGCCGACACAATAAACGTAGCCAGCTCGCCGGTTGGCCGAAGGAATTCGCCGGCCACGATCAGGAAGATGGCGCCGAGCGCCGCACCCAGCACCGTGCGCCGGCCACCCAGCACGGCCGCCACGATGACGTTGACGCCAACCGCGACGTCAACGACCGTTCCGACTGAAGCCGTGCCAAAATAAAAGACCAACAACGCGCCTGAAAGCCCCGAGAAGAACGCACTGACGACGAACGCGGCGAGCTTGTGTTTGACGATGTTGAAACCGAGCGCACCGGCTTGCACCGGGTCCTGTCCGCTGGCCTGCAGCACCAACCCGACCGGCGACTGTGACAGACCGTACAGAATGATGGCGCTAATGGTCATGAAGCCGAGCGCGATCCAGTAATTCACGCCGGCATTGATCGTGATCACATCGGGAATGGTGAGACCGATTTCGCCGCCGGTGAGCTCGGCGAACACGACGATGAAGTTCTGCAGGATCAATACCGCCACAAGGGTCGTCAGCCCGAAGTAAGGACCGCGCACGCGCAGCGCCGGAAGCGCGAGCACAAATCCGGCGATGACGGCGGCCAACGCGCCGAGGACGATACACAGATATACCGACCAGCCATACTCGTTGTTGAGAATCCCGGCCGTGTAGGCGCCTACCCCGATCAGGAACGTCGGGCCGAAATTGACTTCGCCGGCGAACCCGAACAGCAGGTCCCACGCCATCGCGAACACGCCGAAGTAATAAGCGACCGTCAGCAGCCCAAGGATATAGCCAGAAACATACAGCGGCAGCGTCGAGGCGATCACGACCACGATGAGCGAGATCCAGAACAGCCGCGATTTGAAAAAATCAGCCATGCTCATCGCCTCCCGAGCAGGCCTTGGGGCCGGATGTACATCACGATCACCAGTAGCAGCAGAGCCGGAATCGTGCGGTACGCCGGCGAAACGAGATACGCGGTAAGGGTCTCCAGATACCCAACCACGAACGCGGCAATCAGCGATCCCGAGACGCTCCCCAGACCGCCCAGCACCACGATCGAAAACGCGCTCGCGGTGAGCGGGCCTACGCTGTAGGAGCTGACGCCGAGAAACATTCCGAGCAGCACGCCGGCAATACCGGCAAGTATCCCGTAAATTGCCCAAACCACGATGTAGATGTTGGTAAGCTCCAGTCCGAGCAGAGTGACGCCGCGCGGGTTCATCGACGCCGCCAGGACCGCCTTGCCGGTACGCGTGCGATTCACCAACGCCCAAAGTAGCCCGATCACCAGACAACAAACGACCGCGGTGAAAATTTCATTCCGCGGCGTCCGAACGCCGAAAATGTCCATCACCCCTTCCACGATGGGCAGCACGGTCTTGGCGTTGTTCGTGAAGAAGTAGGCGATTAGTTCCTGGATCATGATGCCCCAGAGCAGAGTGCCGGTCAGCACGAAGATTTCCTTCTCCTCGTTGGGTATCCGTCTAGACCTTTGAATCGGCTGCACCACCGCAAAGTAGGTTGCGAACGCCGCCACCAGCGCGACCACTACCCCGAGCAGCGCGCCTTCGTAAGTGTTCATGTGCAACATGCTGGCGCCGGCCCATGCCGCTACTGCCGCCAACACCATGATTGCGCCGTGCGAGAGATTGAGCACGCCGGAAACGCCGAAGATAAGCGTGAAGCCGGTCGCACCCAAAGCATACAAGGCACTAATGGCAAAGCCGTCGATGAGAATTTGAAAGGCAAGCATCTAATAAACTGCCGCGGCAGCACCGCTGCCCTGTAGGAAAACGCAACGTGAAAAATGCTCCCGGGAGGGACCCGGGAGCAATCTTCATTCGACTTTAATTTGAGGTGACCTTGATGAAGCTTGGGAACTTCAACTGGCCCTTGGCGACCTCGGCAGGCCAGACCGCGACCTGCTTGCCATCCTGCCACTGCAGCATAAGGCCGGTAATCAGTCCCTTGCCGTATTTGATCGAATGGGTGAACTGATCCTCTTTGCCGTAAAACTGGACACGGCCGATGGTGCCGACCCAGTCGGTCTTTTCGAGTGCGGCTACCAGCTTGTCGGCATCGGTCGAGCCGGCGCGCTTCACTGCATCCGCGATGTAGTACACTTCATCATAGGAGGTGTAGCCCGCGTATGAGGGGAAGTTGCCGAACTTGGCCTTGAATGCCTGCGTGAAAGGCAGGCTCTTCGGCGTCACCGGAACGTCCGGCCCGGAGACCGCCTGAAACAGCACGCCTTCTGCGGCATCGTTCGTATCCTTGGCGAAGGTGCTGTTGGTTGCCTGCGAGCTGATGCCGAACATTGGGATCGGAACCTGCTGATTCTTCCACTGCACCGTCGGCTGCACGCCAACATGCGAAATCCCGGTGATGATGACGTCCGGCTTGGCGCCCTCGATCTTGTTGAAGATCGGGGTGAAGTCGGTCGTGTCGGGCGAGAAGCGGATGTGATCGAGCACCTTCAGCCCGATTTTCGGCAGGCACTCTTCATATCCAACGTCGAGTGGCTTGGTCCAGGCCGCGTCCTCGCTCATGATCACGGCGGTCTTCATGTGCTTTTGCTCGACCAGCAGTTCCTTTGCGGCGTCGCAGACCGAGAGCGCGAGCGCAGCCGACGTCAGATAGCCGTGGAACGTG
>JAICIT010000054.1 GCA_025960445.1 Bradyrhizobium sp.
ACGGGCGCTTCTGCTGGTCAATGAGCAGTTGGAGGCGGAGCTTCAGCAGCTTTACGCGGCTGTGGCCGTCGGTGGGCCTTTCGAGCGCGGGGCTAACGCTCTGCATTAGGATCGCTTCTCACAGCCATCCTTGCAGTCTGCGGGCGGATCTTCTTGCTTTGGACAAACGCTGATCGTGGAGCGCGCGAGCTTCGCGTCCGACAGCGATTTGTATGGACCATCCCCGAACCAGATGTCGCCGTAGATGAGCGGATTGCTCATCACGATCTCGCAGTTGTTGGTCGCATGATTGCCGATCACCCAATAGAGTCCGTCGGCATAAGAGATCGTCGTAACCGGCAACACCATGGTGCCGGCAATTAGCCAGGATTTCATCTCTTCGCTCCCGCAACGGAGACAAGCGCTAATTGGCGTCAGCGAAAAGCGTTCCGGCCCACAATGGACCGATTGAGATGTTGGTTAACTCGCGCGGTAGCATCGCTGAGTTATCAATCAGATATCGCGGCCTTCCACCTTCTCGCTTAAGCTCTTGACCAGTTCCGGCACCTTTTCGAGGTGCGGATTAATCGCGAGTGCCTTGCGAAAGGCGTCGAGCGCGCGCTTCTCGTCGCCAATATCCTGCATGATCATTCCCAGTCCCGCTAGCGCGCCGAAATGGCGGGGCTCTCGAACCAGTACCTGTTGGATGTCTTGCAGAGAGTGGGCGTAATCATTCCGCAGATAGTACAAGGTCGCGCGCCTGTTCCACGCCTCGATGTAATCGGGACGAAGCTTCACGAGCGCATCGAGCAATTTCTGCGCAACATCGATCTGTTGGGCATCCATCGCGGCCTTGGCGCGCATCATCAGGAGTGCCGCCGTGTCGCTCGGCGTCTGCAGCCAGAGCGCCCATATCCGGGCTTCGACGTGCTTGGCGCTGGCTTCGTCCGGTGCCGCCTTGAGGGCGCCGAACAGGAAGTCCAGCCCGCGCGAGCGGTCCGCGCCGACTTTCGGGAGCTTGCTTGGTGGCTCAGGGGGAAGTTTCTTCTCGCGCTTCGGCGGCACAGGCTGCGGATCGTCCGCAAACGCAACGGCGGGCGTGAGCGCAATAGCGGCGGTGATGAACAGTGCCGTCAGGCTGCCGGTTGGATTTGGGAATCTCAAGCGCATTCCCAAAGTCTAGACGCGCGCATGCGCGCCGCAAGCAATAAAGGCTCAAAGACCCGTGAGGAGGAGGACTCCGCGGGGCTTCCCGCGGCTAGGGTCAACCCTGGCGCGCCTTGAACCGGCGCTGGACCTTGTTGATCACATAGACCCGGCCCTTGCGGCGCACGAGCCGGTTGTTGCGGTGACGAGCGCGCAGCGATTTCAGGGAGTTACGGACCTTCATGAGACAATCCTGATGCGTTGAAAGGCCGTGTTCGGCACTAAGCGCTGAAGCCCGAAAATAACGAAAACAGGCCACCTTCCCGCCCACGGCAGTGCCGTCCGGGATGCGCGGTTTCTAAGCATGGACCGGCCGATTGTCAATCGAAACGGCCCTTCAAAGACCATTCTGGCCGCCCGGACCTGCCCGGCACTCTCCAGCCGGAAATGCGCCGAGTGACCTTGAAAGTGTTGGCAAAATCAGGTGGCCGGGAACTCGACCATGGCTTCGCCGCTAGCCACTTTCTCTCCGGTTTGGTTGCACACGGTGACGTCGATCAGCACCCAGTGCGATTTCGCCGTTGTCTGTTTCGACCTGACGGTTCCGACCGGCTGGATGGTATCGCCGGGGCGGACGGGTTTAATCCACCTCGTCTCCAGCCGGCGATGAATGGCACCGGCGGCATAGGCCCAATCGGTGATCATGCGCGAGATCAGCCCGAAATTGTTCATGCCGTGCATGATAATGCCGCCGAAATGGGTCTTCCCGAAATTGCCTTCCATGTACTCGTCATCGAGATGCAACGGATTGTAATCAAGCGAGGCATCGCAGAACAGACGGATGGATTCACGGCTGACCGGGAATATCGGGCCATCGATGCTGTCTCCCGCGCGAAGGCTTTCGAACGTTACGCTCATGGGCTTCGCTCCTGACACTTACTGCGGCCGAATGGTCCAGCCGCGGCCCGAACAAATCACCTGGCCCTGCTGATTGAAGAAAACGTTGTCGTGCACCACGAACAGCCGCTCGCGCCTGATGAATTTATCGAGCGCACGCGCCTGCAGCGTGATCACGTCGCCGGGGCGGGCGGGAATGTTGTAGCTCCATGATTGCCCGGCATTGACGGTGCCCGGGCTGCGCATCCAATCGTCGGCTGGTGTGCAGGCAAACATCAGGAGAATATGGATCGAGGGCGGCGCGATCAGCCCGCCATAAATCGTTCGCTTCGCATACTCCTCATCGAAATAAATCGGATGGTCTTCGCCGACAGAGGCGCAATAGAGTTCGATCGCCTCTCGCGTCAGGGTGTAGGGGATGGTCTTGCGCGGCTCGCCGGGAACGATGTCGTCCCAGACTTTTCGCAAATCGGCATGTTTCCAGAAGTCGGTCTCGAACCCTTCCGTCTGCCCCACTTCATCCTCCCGTTTCGGCTATCTTGCCTGTTTGTCATATAGTGTAATCAATTTCCCACCCCTGCAATCGATCGCCTCAGGAACTCAGTATGCCCAGCGTAAAGCTACCGAATGTCGAAGAGGCCGTGGCAATTGACATCCATACCCACGCCGAAGAACCCTGCGGAATGCATGCCGATGATGGGTACGATGATTTCCAGGCCCAGATGGCCGAATATTTCAAGTCACCGAACAAGCACCCGCCAACCGTCCCGGAGACAGCCGCTTATTATCGTTCGAAAAAGATCGCCGCCGTGATTTTCCCGGTCGACGCCGAGCGCGAGACCGGGTTCCGGCGCTACAACAATTACGAAATGCTGGAGGTCGCCGCGCAGAATTCGGACGTACTGATCCCGTTTGTCAGCATCGATCCCCACAAGGGCAAGCTCGGGGTTCGCGAGGCCCGCAAGCTAATCGAGGAATACGGCGTCAGAGGTTTCAAATTCCATCCGACCATGCAGGGCTTCTATCCCAACGATCGCATGGCCTATCCGCTCTATGAAGCAATAAATGACGGCGGCGCGATCGCGCTGTTTCACACCGGACAAACCGGCGTCGGCTCTGGAATGCCCGGCGGCATGGGAATGCGGCTGAAATATTCCAACCCGATGTACATGGACGACGTCGCGGCGGATTTCCCCGATCTCAAGATCATCCTCGCGCACCCCTCTTTCCCCTGGCAGGAAGAAGCGCTCTCGGTCGCAACCCACAAGCCGAACGTTTATATCGATCTCTCCGGCTGGTCGCCAAAATATTTTCCGCCGATCCTCGTGCGCTACATCAACTCGATCCTGCAGGACAAGATGCTGTTCGGTTCGGATTGGCCTGTGATTACGCCGGACCGCTGGCTCGCGGATTTCGCCAAACTGGAGATACGCGATGAGATCAGGCCGAAAGTGTTGAAGGCCAACGCCCGGAAACTTCTGGGCATTTGAAACGAGCGCAGTCGAATTCACGACCACCGCTTGCGCGGCATCGGAAAATGAGCAGGCCAGGTGATGATAAAAGCTGTTGTGTTTGATGCCTATGGGACGCTTTACGACATCCAGTCGGTTGCTGCCGTGACCGAGGAGGCGTTTCCCGGTTACGGCGACATCATTACCCAGATCTGGCGCATCAAGCAGCTCGAATACACCTGGTTGCGTTCGCTGATGATGCGCTATGAGGACTTCTCTACCATCACACGGGACTCGCTTACCTACACGCTTCGGGTGCTCGGGCTCGAACATGACAGCGGCGTGTTCGAGCGGATCATGGATAAATATCTCCACCTCGAGCTGTACCAGGATGCGATGTCGGCGCTAGGGGCGATGCGAAACCGCAAGCTTGCGATCCTTTCCAATGGAAGCTCCGCAATGCTTGACGCACTGGTTCGCAACAGCGGCCTCAATCGCGTGCTCGATGCGACGATTAGCGTCGACACCCGGAAAATGTTCAAACCCGCGCCTGATGCTTACAGCCTGATTGAAGCCGTGATTGGGGTGGCTCCGGCCGAGGTGCTTTTCATATCATCAAACCCATGGGACGTTTGCGGCGCCAAGGCATTCGGCCTGAACGTCGCGTGGATCGAACGCGTGATGCCGGAGGCGATAGCGCTGGCCTGCGTCAATAGCGAGCTTGTCTCGCCGCTTACCATGTTCAAGGCGATCCGAACGCAAATGGATGAGCTCGGGCTGGAGCCGGACTATCGCATCCACGCGCTAACTGAATTGCCAGCGCTGGTCGCCGCTCATGAGTCTTGAATCGGTGCGCGCGTTCTTTGCGCACAAAGCCCCCGAGATCGCGGTGATCGAGTCGCCTCTGAGTTCGGCGACGGTGGCGCTTGCCGCGGAGGCCTATGGCGTCACGCCCGAACGAATCGCGAAAACGCTATCGCTTCGGATTGGCGAGCGCGTAGTGCTGATCGTCGCCAGCGGCACCGCCCGGATGGACAACAAAAAAGTCAAGACACTGTTCGGCGGGAAACCGAAGATGCTCGGCCTCGAGGAGGTTTCCGAGATCACCGGCCACGAAGTCGGCGGCGTTTGCCCGTTTGGGCTGAAGACGCCGTTGCCGATCTACTGTGATCTCTCGTTAAAGGCGTTCGATGAGGTGGTGCCGGCGGCGGGGTCCACTCACAGCGCGGTGCGGATCGCGCCATCGCGTATGGCCGAGTTGACTGCGGCCGAATGGGTCGATGTCTGCCAGCATCAGTCTTAACGCCGCTCGACGAAAACTGGCCGCCCCTCGTTCTATTCCACTTTGCCGATCTTCTTCACCGCCGCGATCAGGCGAGCGCTATCCTCGGCGACGAATTTGGAAAACTCCGGCGCATCCATGTAGGCGACCGGACTTCCAGCGGTTTCGAAGGTTTTGGCCACCTCGGGCGCCTTCACCGCCTGGGCCATCGCGTCGCGCAATCGCATCATGATTGGCCCGGGCAACGCACTCTGCGCGAACAGTCCTGCCCAAATGTAGAATTCGACATCCTTGTAGCCGAGCTCCCTGAATGTGGGCAGATCGGGAAAGCTCGCAATTCTCTCCGCGCCCCAGTTCGCCAGCACCCGCATCTTGCCGTCGTCAACCTGCTGCTTCAGCGTGCCCGGCGCCGAGGCCAAGGCCTGCACAGTGCCGCTCAACAGCGCGGTCAATGCCGGACCGGCTCCGCGAAACGGGATGTGGAGCAGTTTGATTCCAGCGCTGGCCGTGAACATCTCCATTGCGACGTGCAGCGTGCCGTACGGACCTGACGAGCCATATGGAATTTCGCCGGGACGCTTTTTGGCATCGTCGACAAAATCCTGCAGCGTCTTCCAGGGCGCAGAAGCCGGCACCGCAAGCAAGGTGGGATCCGCGAGCACGCGCGCTACCGGCGCGAATTGCGCAACTTCGTACGCCACCGGGCGACCGAAGAGCCGATCGGCTTCGGGGAGCACCGCCAACGACGACAACGTCATCAGCAAGGTGTAACCGTCCGGCTCCGCGCGCGCCGCAGCGGCGTTGCCGATCGATCCTCCGGCGCCGCCGGCGCGGTTGTCGACGACGAACGGCTTGCCCAAAATCTTCTCAAGCGCCAGCGCTACCGGCCGTGCGGCGAGATCCGCTTGGCCGCCCGCGGGGAACGGCACGATCATGGTGACATTGCGAGCGGGCCACGCAGCTTGCGCGAAACTGGATTTCGATAGCGCGGCCTGCGCCAGCGGCAACGCCGCGGCGAATTTCAAAAGCTCACGTCGATTCATCTGTCGTTCCCCCGCAGTTTCCGCCACCGTAGCCGAGGCCGTAGCGCGCGCAAAGGCGCCGTTCGCCGCCGGCCCGTGGACCTTCAGCAATTAGTTCTCTTTCTTTCGCTGCCTAAAATGCCTGACGAGAAAGTCGCTCGGCGCTTCGACACGCGCAGGACGCCGGCCGGCAGCAAGCAGCCCTCTCAGAAGTCGGCGCTCGCTGTCAGGACCGCGTGATCGCAAAACCGCAAACAAACTGCATGGCTGACCCGACGGAGTGCGGCGTTCCATTTTGCCGCTCTCGACCCCATTTGCCGCAGGGGGCGGGCCGGAGCTTGCCATGATCGAAATTCTTTATATTTATCAGATAGCACGCGCTCCAGTGCAGGTGCTTGCACGACACTGGTGGTGCCGAAGCCTTTTCCATGCCACGCGCGGCAAGCGGCGGTGCTCGGATTGCACCAATTCGTGAACTAACGTCGGCCCTTCGTGATACGCTTCAGCATCTCGTGATTTCCTGCCCGCCAGCCACAACGCCAGTATGAGCAACGCCTCGCCAGCCGCTTGGCCTGAACTGCCGCTCGCCGGTTGGCGCCAGACCTATGAGACGCTGCATCTGTGGACTCAGATTGTCGGCAAGATTCGGCTGGCCCGCGCTCCCTGGCTCAATCATTCCTGGCATATTGCGTTGTACGTTACCGCTCGCGGGCTGACGACCTCGCCGATCCCCGACGGCACCAATACATTTCAGATTGATTTCGATTTCATCGAGCATGCGCTGCGGATTTCGACCAGCCGGGGCAGCCGCTGCGAGTTCACTTTGGCCGGAAATTCGGTGGCCAGTTTTTACAGCAAGGTTATGGCTGCGCTTTCAGAGCTCGGCATTGCCGTAGCCATTGACGAGATGCCCAACGAATTGCCCGACCCAATCCGGTTCTCACAGGATCAGACGCATGCCTCCTATGATCCGGATGCAGCGCGGCGTTTGTTTCAGATTCTTGTCAGCGTCGATGGGGTGTTCAAACAATTCCGCACCGGCTTTCTTGGCAAGGCGAGCCCGATACACTTCTTCTGGGGCAGCTTCGATCTGGCGGTAACACGCTTTTCCGGCCGCCGTGCGCCGCTTCACCCCGGCGGAGTACCGCATTTATCCGATGAAGTGGCGTGCGAAGCCTATTCGCACGAGGTGAGCAGCGCCGGATTCTGGCCAGGAAGCGGCCCGATCGATTTTCCAGCGTTTTATTCCTATGCGTATCCCGAGCCACCGGGCTTTCGCAGCACGCGAGTGAAGCCGGTTGAGGCTTTCTTTAGCGAGCAGCTAGGTGAGTTTATCTTGCCTTATGATGCGGTGCGCACAGCCGCGCAGCCGGACCAGGTGCTGATCGAATTTCTCCAAAGCACCTATGAGGCTGCAGCCAACGCCGCGCATTGGGATCGCGACGAACTGGAATGCACATTCGGCCAGCCCGGCATTGTGCGGCAAATCTAGTTCTGGCCGGCAAGCCGTATTGTACGAGCGCACGCGCCGCCGAGCGCCGGCCGCAACCGACGCTCGCTGATCCGCTCACGGAGCCCCGCGAACTAAAGTGGCTTGATTTGTACTTTTCGGAATTTCACCACGCCCGATCCATATTGCAGGGCGATCGGACCACTGGCGTGTTTCGAATCCTGTGCATCAACCGTCTTTTGGCCATTGAGCACGACGATGAAATGCGGGCCCTGCGCGGTGATTTCATAGGTGTTCCACTTGCCCGCGGCCTTCGGCATCGGATCGACCTTGGCGACATCGACGATCGCGCCGGTGCCGTAGGTCGGGTCCGGCCGCTTGTCGAAGATGTTGACCTCGTAGCAAACCTTGGAATCGATCTTCTTCGATTCAGAGCAGCGGATAAAGATTCCGCTGTTGGCTTCCTCATCAGTCCAGAATTCGGCCTTGATCTGGAAATCCTTGTAGGAGTTCTTGCTGACCAGATAAGAAAGGTCCTTGCCATCAAGCTTGTCCGCAACCAGCGCGCCATCTTTCATGGCCCAATTGGCTTTACCGACCTCATCCCAGTCGCCCATCTTGTTGCTGTCGAGCAGTGTAATCCATCCGCCGTCGCTCTGGCCGAACACTGAATTCGAGAATGGGATGGCGGCTGTTCCGATCAATACGCCGATCGCAAGCGTCCCTAGGCGTTTCATAAAAAACGTGCTCCCTGCTGTTTTGGTTGCGCGGCACGTTAGCACCGCGCGTGAGCGCGTAAAATGCTTTTCATGCTGCAGTCGCGTCGCGCTGGCCGAAACCCGAGTTTCTCCTGATCATGGGCGAAGGTCCGGCAACTGCAACAGCCGCTGAAGAGAAATAATAGCGCTCTCGCAACCTTTACCCCGCATTCTACGTTCCTCATCTCCGATGTTTTGCCCGGAGACAAGAGATGGTCGATATCTCGCTGATCAAAACTCATATGGACGTGATTTCGTCCGATCTGAAATCGGTCGGAAAAGTCGACCAGCTCGAGGGCGCCGACAGGATCAAGCTGACCAAACAGAGCGCACCCGATGGCCAGCATCACCATTTCATTCCGCTATCGTGGGTCGATCGTATCGACCAGCACGTCCACCTCAATAAATCAGGCGCCGACGTGACCTCACATTGGCAACATGGGCGGCAATAGTCCGATCGCCTCGCGAGCGCATTCCGGCACAGCGGGAATTTCCATGCGGTGATCGCCGTCGGCAACTCCATATCTGCATGGTTTGCCACTTGCTCTTGCGCCACCGCTTTGAGACCATGCGGTCGAAAGCAAACAAGACCCGCTTTCCACGCGGGCTTCAGGTCGAGGAAATCCCATGCCGCTGGTGCAGGCCGACCGTCTCACGCGTATTGGCGCGGCATTGCTCAGGGCTGCCGGCGCAACGGAACAGGAAGCAAGCGCCGTTGCGGCCGGTTGCGTTAGTGCCAATCTCGCCGGCCATGACTCGCACGGGGTGATCGCGATACCCACCTACATCGATCGTATCAGAGTCGGGCATATCGTTCCGGGGGCCGAGTGGAAGATCGTGCAGGAGTCGCCAACGACGACCGTCATCGATGGTCACTGGGGATTCGGTTTCCATGTCAATGCCAAGGCGATGCAGCTCACGATCGAGAAGGCGAAGATTGCCAACGTCGCGGCCTGCACGGTATTCCGCCAGAGCCACGTCGGACGCCTCGCCGCTTATCCGCTGATGGCGATGCGTGAAGGCATGATCGGCATAGCCACCGCCGATTCCGGCCGTTCACCAAAACACGTCGCGCCGTTCGGCGGCCGTGAGGCGCGGCTCGGCACCAATCCGATCTCGATTGCGGTGCCATCGGATCTCGAGGCGCCCTTCTATCTTGATATGGCAACCTCGGCCGTTGCGGCTGGAAAGATTCAGCTTGCCGCGGCGCGCGGCGAGCAAATCCCGACCGGCTGGATCGTCGATAGCGAAGGCCGGCAGACCACCGATCCTCGACAGTTCCGGAAAGGTGGTGCGCTACTGCCGCTAGGTGGCACGGAGGGCTACAAGGGATCAGGTTTGGCGGCGATGGTGGAGGTGCTCTGCGGCCTGCTCACCGGGCTCGGCTTCGGAGTCGAACCCAGCGGACGGCACAATGACGGATGCTTCATGGCGGTGTTTAACGTCGCCGCGTTTCGCCCGCTGAACGAATTCAAGCGCGAGGTCGCAGAGTTCGGGCGTTATCTGAAGGCAACACCGCCATCGGAAGGTTCGCCCGGCGTGTTCTATCCAGGTGAGGTCGAATACCTGCGGGAGCAGCAGCGCAAGGTCTCAGGCATCGAGGTAGAAAGCGCCACCTGGGACAAATTGCGCGCGCTCGCGGACGAGTACAAGTTGGCTGCCGAATTCGATCCGGCGTGAGAGTGCATCCAGCGGTCTCAGGGAGGAGAGCATGACAAGGCAAATGGTGATGGTCGGGTTTCTGCAGGCCCAGAACTGCACCAATCTTCCAAGCTCATGGCGTCACCCGCAGTCGCGCGACGATTCCATG
>JAICIT010000055.1 GCA_025960445.1 Bradyrhizobium sp.
CAGCCAATGCGTTGGCCGCGGCATTTTATCCGACTTCGGTGAGAGCGACCGGCGTCGGCTGGGCACTCGGTATCGGCCGGATCGGCTCGATTGTTGGGCCGCTGGTCGGCGGCATGCTCATGACGATGAAAT
Organism: Bradyrhizobium sp.; assembly: GCA_025960445.1. Classification (GTDB taxonomy): domain Bacteria; phylum Pseudomonadota; class Alphaproteobacteria; order Rhizobiales; family Xanthobacteraceae; genus Bradyrhizobium. The sequence goes on from JAICIT010000055.1 coordinate 133, forward strand.
GGAGCACGGCCTCGCTGTTCATGGCGGCGGCCGCCGCCGCCCTCTGCGCGGCATTGGCGGCGTTTTGGCTGAGCCGCCTTGCCGGTATGGGAGGGACCGGCAAGCTGGTCCGCGAGGGACAACCGATCGCGTGATACAGGTTGCTTCTAAGGTGGCGAGCGTGAACCGGTGATGGAGCTTCAGATGGAGCGCAGATGGTGAACGACGACAAAGAGACGAAGGCACGCAACCGCGAGATCGCCCGCAACGAGAGCGAAAGGCAAATCATCGGCGACATCCGCGTCAGCGCATGGGCGATCGGGATTGCGGTGATCGCAGCTCTCGTCGTCGTCACCTGGATATTGATTCAGAACAGATAGGCTGGTCAGGCCACCGCGCCCGATGCCCGCAATTGCCTGATCGCGGTCTCATCATAGCCCGCCTGCTTCAGGATTTCATCGCTGTGCTCGCCGATGTCGGGTGCGCGCCGCGGCTGGATTTTCTGGCTGCCGTCGACCCAGATCGGGCTGTTGATCGTCAACATGGTGTCGCCCTCGAACGGGACCAGTACCTCGTTTACGATCATCTGCTGGTCGTATGGAATATCGTCCAGAATGCCGACGACGCCGAACACCAAACCGTTGCCGTCCAGGATGCGCCGCCATTCGGCGAGGTCTTTGGTGGCAAAAATTCCGTCGAAGATCTTGATCAACTCCAGCGACCGCGCGTGACGATCGGCCTTGGTGGCAAACCTGGGATCGCCGATGAAATCTTCGCGGCCCAGGCACCGCGCCAGCGTCGGCCATTGCCGCTCTTCATTGAGCAGCGACAGAATGATCCAGCGTCCGTCCTTGCACTGGTAATGATTGGTGACCGCGTTTAGCGCGCGTTCACGCGGGCGTCGCTCCTGAAACTTGGCGCCGCATAGTTTGGCCTGGGCAAGCACCGACGCGGCCCAGACTCCGTTGGCCATCAGGTTCGAGCTGACATGCGATCCCTTGCCGGTGCGCTCGCGCTTGTAGAGCGCGGTGACGATCGCGCCATAAAACGCCATCGCGCAGGGATGGTCGCCCATGCCCGCGACCGAGCGCGCCGGCGTGGTGTGCTCATCCGCGCGCACGAGATCCATCAACCCGGAACGAGCCCAATAGGCGTTGCTGTCGAAACCTGGCTTGTCGGCCTCTTCACCTTTCTCGCCGTAGCCGGTGAACGAGGCATAGATCAGTCGTTGATTGAGCGGCATCAATTCCGGATGAGTGATCCCCAGTCGCTTGCGAACTCCTGGCGGGAAATTGGTGATGAAGACATCGGCCTCAGCGACCAGGCGATACAGCACGGCCTGGCCTTCAGGCTTGGAGAGGTCGAGGGCGAGGCTCTTTTTATTGCGAGACTCGAGCATCCAGGCGAAGTTGTGCGGGCTGGCAGGATAGCCGGGCAGGTTCGGCAGGTTGCGATAGGGATCGCCTAGGCCCGGCGGCTCGATCTTGATCACGTCGGCGCCGAAATCCGACAGCACGGTGGCGGCCGCCGGCGCGGCGATAAAGCTCGCGCAATCCAAGACCTTCAGGCCTTCGAAGATGCCCTTTTCCATGGTGCCGTCGCTCCCCTTAGATGCTGCTTGCTTATTCCGTACTGTGGAATCTCTCGATAGCCTGCATTTGAGCGATGTTGGCGGCGCGATGCAACGGGTGAAGATCTAGACTCACGCCTCGCCGTCCGAACTCAATCCATATCCGACATCAGTGCGGCGTTGCCGCCAACCGCGGCTGTATTGATAGTCACCGTCTGTTCGGTCGCGAAGCGCGTCAGGTAGTGCGGCCCACCGGCCTTGGGGCCGGTGCCCGACAATCCCTGGCCGCCGAATGGCTGCACCCCGACCACGGCGCCGATCATGCTGCGGTTGACATAGACATTGCCGATGCCGACCCGGTCGATCGCGGCATCGATCGTATCGTCGATCCGCGAGTGAATTCCGAGCGTCAGGCCGTAGCCGCTGCGCTGGATCGATTGCAAAACGCGGTCAAGCTGATCGGCTTTATAGCGCACCACATGCAGGACAGGTCCGAATACTTCCTCCGTCAGTTGTGACGCGTCTGCCAGCTCGAAAATATGTGGCGCGACGTAATTTCCATCGGGAGCAACTCCGGCGTAGTGCAGCACGGCCTGCTTCTTCATTCGCGCGATGTGCGCATCCAGCCGCTGCTTCGCTTCGGCGTCAATGACGGGACCGATATGGGTGGCGATGTCACGGGGGTCGCCAATCGTCAGCTCGCGCGCCGTGCCTGAGATCATCTCTATCATTCGGTCGGCGACGTCATCTTGAACGAACAGCAGCCGCAAGGCCGAGCAGCGCTGGCCGGCGGAACGGAACGCGGAGGTAGCGACATCGTCGGCGACTTGTTCCGGCAGCGCGGTAGCATCCACCACCATCGCGTTAATGCCGCCGGTCTCCGCGATCAGCGGCACAATCGGCCCGTCCTTGGCCGCCAGTACCCGGTTGATCGCACGTGCGACTTCGGTCGAGCCGGTGAACACGACGCCGGCGATATCTGCATGCCCGGTCAACGCCGCGCCGATTTTGCCGTCGCCCGGCAACAGATGCAGTGCTGAACCTGGCACGCCCGCCGCATGAAGCAAACGAATGGCCTCAGCGGCAGTCAGGGGCGTTTGTTCGGCTGGTTTCGCAACGACGGTGTTGCCGGCCATTAGCGCCGCGGTGATTTGCCCGGTGAAAATCGCCAGCGGGAAATTCCACGGCGAGATCGCGGCGAACACGCCCCGGCCGCGCAGCCTGAGCGTATTGCTCTCCCCGGTCGGTCCGGGCAGGGCCGTGCCATGTGCGAGTAGTTGGCGGCCTTCGGCGGCGTAGTAGCGGCAAAAATCAACAGCCTCGCGGACTTCTGAAACCGCATCGTCCAAAGTCTTGCCGCCCTCGCGCTGCAGCAGCGCGATCAAATGCGCGCCTCCTTGCTCCAGCAGGTCGGCGGCCTGCCCCAAGATTTCCGCGCGCTTCTCGGCTGGTGTTCGGCTCCACTCTGGAAATCCCTGACGGGCCGCAAATACAGCCGAGTTTGCATCATCCGGCGTTGCTTCGACGATGCTTCCAACAATTGTCGTTCCGTCTATCGGGCTGAGGATTGGTCGGACCGGGCCTGCTTTGGTCTTGCCGTCGATGAGCGGCGCTGCGCTGGCGGCGCGGTTTTCTGACGCGATTGCGTCGATCAACCGGTTCAACGCCGCGCGATCGCCGAATTCGATGCCGCGCGAATTCTGCCGTTGTGGTCGATACAAATCGCGCGGCAAGAGAATTTTCGGGTTCCGCGCGTTCTCCGCTGTGCCGATGATGTCGGCAGGTCGCCTCAGCAATGTCGCAAGGGGAATTGCGTCATCGCTTGCCATGGCCACAAAGGACGAGTTTGCGCCGTTCTCAAGCAGTCGCCGCACCAGGTAGGCGAGGAGATCGCGATGGCTGCCGACCGGCGCATAGGTTCTGCAGGCGATTGTTGGATAGTCTTCGCCCAATTGCGCGTACAGCGCCTCTCCCATGCCGTGAAGGCGTTGAAACTCGAAGCCACTTTCGTTCCCCACCAGTTCGAGAATGGTCGCTACTGTCAGCGCGTTGTGGCTGGCGAACTGCGGAAACAGCCGGGGCCGCAGGGCCAGCAGCTTTTGGGCGCACGCGATGTAATTCAGGTCGGTCATCGCTTTGCGCGTGAACACGGGATAATCGTCAATCCCGCGTTCCTGCGCGCGCTTGATCTCGGTGTCCCAATAAGCGCCCTTCACAAGGCGGATCATCATTCGCCGATTTAGCGCGATCGCGAGTTCGTTGACGTAATCGATGACGGCGGCCGCGCGTTTCTGGTAGGCCTGGATCGCCACGCCAAAACCGTCCCATGCTTTCAGCGAGGCGTCGCCAAACGCCGCAGCGATCACGTCCAGCGACAGCTCCAGGCGATCCGCTTCTTCGGCATCGACGGTGAAATTGAGATCGCAAGTTTTGGCGTGGCGCGCGAGCTCAATCAGTCGCGGCACCAGTTCGGCCATGACGCGTCGACGGCTTAGGGCCTCGAAACGCGGATGCAAAGCGGAAAGCTTGACCGAGATGCCGGGCCGATCGGGGAGGGGCCGATCACCCGCGATACGTCCGATTGCTTCGATCGCGCTCGCATAAGAACCAAAATAGCGTTCGGCATCGGCAGCGGTGCGGGCGGCCTCGCCGAGCATGTCGAACGAATAGCGCATCGCCCCGGACGAATGCGCGCGCGAGAGCGCTGCTTCGATGGTTTCACCGAGCACGAAGTGGCTGCCCATCAGCCGCATCGCCTGTCGCGTGGCGGCGCGTATCGCTGGAACGCCCAGCCGCTTTGCCAATCGTCCGATGGTTCCTTCCGGATTCTCGCCGGACTGAACCACGCGCGCCGACAGCCCGAGCGCCCAAGCCGAGGCGTTGACCAGAAACGCGCTCGATTGGGTCTCATGATGGACGAAATCGCCCTGGCCGAGCTTGTCTTCGATGAACTGATCGGCGGTGCGGCTATCAGGTACCCGAAGCAGGGCTTCCGCGAGCACCATCAGTGCCAGCCCCTCCTTCGTCGAGAGCGCAAACTCGCGAAGCATATCTTCGATGCCGCCGAGCCCGCGGTCCCCCGCGCGTATAGCCTCGATCAGACGCGTCGCGGTGGGGTCGATCTGCGCGTTCTGTTCGACGCTGAGGCGAGCGGCGTTAAGCAACCACGCCGCCATGACGCCATCATCGGGCGCATAGGGTGCATCGAACGTCGGCAAGGCTGATGTGCGTGAATTCATCTAGGGATCCAGGTTCCGGTGCACATCATGCCGCCGGTGTTGGAATCGCGAAAGCGCTGCGATAGCTTTCGCCGAATTTAAAAAGGAATGTGGTGGCGAATGGGACTGGCGAACAGGGGGCGAGCAGCCGGCCGAGGCGGCTGGAGCTTTGCGTGCTTTGGCTTGGCGGTCGGCGTGCTCGGAGCGCTTTCATTTCTCGCGAGCGCACCAGCGTATTCGATCGAACTGAGCGCGCCCCAGGAAGCGCTTTACAGCTCGGTCTCGATTTTCCCGCCTTCGGCTCAACGCATGACGGTGTGCTATGGCTTCGTCTGCCGGCGCCGCGAGATGCTCGATTTCACCGCCGGCGATCGTAGTACCCTGACGCAAATCCTCGCCGCAGGCCGCGCGTCCGCAACGGCCGAACGGGCGGCGGTGCAGAAAGCGGTGATCTGGTTCGATCGCCGCATGGGGCCGATCATCGGCACCAACAAGCGCGTCGCGAAGGCGGATTTCCGCTACTTCGACGACAAGCACAATTATGATTGCTGGGACACTACTCGCAACACCACCAGCCTGCTTCTGGTGCTGCAGCAGTGGGGATTGTTAAAGCATCATGTGGTGGGCGATCCGCATTATCGCGGTAATGCGCTGGTGCTGCAGACGCCGCATAACACGGCGGTGCTTCTCGAGCGCGCGACAAAGGCCGAATGGGTCGTCGACATGTGGCCGCGCGGCTATTTGCAGCCGCCGGATGTCATGAGAGTCGAAAAATGGGTCACCGAGGATTGAGCGGTGCCCACTCTCGCCGTTAGCAATTCAGCTTATTTGATTTTTTAGCCCCACTCCCGGACTGGATCCGAGAGGACGCTGCAATCAGTCACGCCGCCGCGTCAAACCTTGAGGTTCTCGGCCGAGGTCTTGCCACGATTGGCAACCTCTTCGTATTCCACTGTCTGTCCTTCGTTGAGGGTGGAAAGGCCGGCCTTCTCAACCGCCGAAATATGAACAAAAACGTCTTTGCCGCCACTCGAGGGCTGGATGAATCCAAAACCCTTGGTCGCGTTGAACCACTTCACAGTACCTTTAGCCATCACGTCGTCTCCGCGGGATCAAAGAATAAAAACGGACCGCCGGTCCCCGCAAACCGGCATCTCCGGCGGGCGCACGATACGCGGTATGGCGCGGGCTTGATAGCTTAAACCATGGCTCCAAACCGGCAGAAAACGATGATTATTGCGGCACATTTGCCGTTTTTCGGCACTTCGCGAGCATTTGAGGTGCCAAATGAGCGGGAAATGCTGATTGCAACGGCAAGCCCGTTAATGCCGCATCCGGGTGCTGGGCAGGCCGCTTGCAGGCGCGCGATACGCGTGCGAGCCGTTTCAATAGGTAGCGGCGAGGTATTCGACGATCTTCGGGACGTCGGCATCGTCGATCGTCGCGCCGTAGACCTTGATCATCTTGGTCACTTCGGCCTGCCAGAAATCTTTTTTGAATTTTGGTCCACGGGGCTGGATGTTGACATAGTCCGCCGAGTGACAGGCCGTGCAATTGTTCTGCACCACCTCAAGATTGGGGCCAGGCTTGAACGCGGCGGTTTCTTCCGGAAGCTTGTAGTTGACGGGAGCCGCGGTGACGGCCCTGCCGAGACCAACTGCTGTGACAGCGCCGAGTGAGAGGAAGAGCACCAATGGAACGCGACGATTCATGGCTGTTCTCCTCACGCCGCGGTGACGCGAACGGTTTCGATGACGTTGCGCAAGTAGCCCGCCGGATTCCACCTTGGCTCGCTCGGCTGGCTGTCGCCAACATTGTTGGTGGCGCGAACCTTGATCTCGTGGGAGCCCGCCGCAAGCTTCAGCGGAAGGTGCCATTCGCGGAATGAATATTTGCCGAGATCCTTGCCGACTTTTGCCGGCGTCCAGTTCTTGCCGCCGTCGGTCGACACCGCGACATCCTTGATGCCCTTGCCCCCGTCAAAGGCAATGCCTTTCAGCGTCGTTGCGCCGGCTTTGAGCCTGGCGCCATCGGTCACGTTGGTAATGAATGAGCGCACCGTGAACCGGTTGATCGGGATCGTCGCCTTTGGCGCGGTGCCGGGATCGACGCATCCACACGGCGTGTCCGGAATCCGATAGGCGGTCTTCATCCAGAAGCCATCGAACACGTTATCGATCACGGTGATTTCGTTGAGATGCTTGACCCAGTAGGTACCGTAGTAACCCGGCACGACCAGACGCAGGGGAAAGCCGTTGAGAACAGGCAGATCGTGGTCGTTCATGCCGTAGGCCAGCATCACCTCGCCATCTCTGGCATGGTCGACGTCGAGAGCTTTGACGAAGTCCGGCGTCTTGTCGCTCACCGGTCCGTCCATCCCGTTCAGCGTGATCTGCTTTGCACCTTGCTGTATGCCGGCTTTGTCGAGCACGGTTTTCAGCGGCACGCCGCGCCAGCGCGCGTTACCCATCGCGCCGTTACCCAGCTGCCCGCCAGCGACGCGCGGATCGAAGAAGCCGCGGCTGTTGCCCGAGCATTGATTGACCGCGATCAGCTCGACCGCAGGCATCTTTTTCAGGTCTTTCAGTGAAAGCTTGAGTGGACGATCGACCTTGCCCTTGATCTCCAGCGTGAATTTGTCCGGATCGATATCGACCGGTATCTGCGCCAAATGGTAGCGGACGAAGAACGCATTGTTGGGCGTGATCAGGCCTTCGTTAAAGACCGAAAATGGTGTCTCGAGTTGCGGCGGCCGGCTGGTCACCCCGATCATAGGACGCTTCTGAGGATATTTCACGAGCGGTCGCTCGCCATTGCCGATCGGCAGCGTCACCGTTTGCGTTGCGAACACCTTCGACGAGCCGAAACCGGTCGCGAGCGCTGTCATTGCGGCGCCCTTCATCATCTCTCGTCTGTCGAGCATGGCGCTTCCTCCGAAGCTTTGAATACTTCCGGGTCTCCACCCGGATTCGTGGACATTTTCCGCATCGGTGAGCGGCAAGTCAATTCGTACTTGGAAGGAGGACGTCGGAGGCGATCAAGCCGCGGCGGCTTCCAGGTCATCAACCAGGGCTGACAGAATTTTCGCGCTCTCGACAGCGCCCACGGTGATCGGTTCGAGCCGTCCGCGAATGCTGACCTGCTGCCGCGGCAAGGCACCGACCGCAAGCCCCGCAGTGGCCCGAACTTCCTCGGAAATGATCGCTTCGCATCCGAGACTCTTCGTCATGTCCTGCAGCCTGGCCGCGACATTGACGGCATCGCCGAGCGCGGTGAACACGATATGATCGCGATATCCGATGTCGCCGATGATCACTTCTCCGCTATGGATACCGATGCCGAAGCGTATCGGTTCGCGCAGATCGTGGCTCAACAATCGATTTAGTTCATCAACATTGTCGGCGATCATGGCGGCGGCCCGGAGTGCTTGCCGGCATGCGGTTTGCGGGCCGCTCGACAATCCGAACAGCGCCAATTGCCCGTCTCCGACGAACTGGTTGGGCTGGCCGCCGCATGCAATCACGGCCTGCGACACCGCCCCGAGGAAGCGGTTGACGATGAAAACGGTGTCGAACGGCAATTGGATTTCGGCGAGTTTTGTCGAGCCTCGCATATCGATGAACATGCTGACCAGATATCGCTCCTGGCCGATGCGGTGCGGCTGCGAGCCTCGCGCAGTCGTGGACATGTGCGGCATGAAGAGCTGAAAGAAGGACAGGTCGGTTTCGGGCCTGAGCTGACAAGCGAGGCGGATCGACGGATCGGTGGCGCCGACGCGGTTGAGCACGAACGCCTCGCGCTGCGATGGCGGGGGGAGCGAGCTGGTATCGCCGATCACGCGAATGCGGCAGGTGGAGCAGCGCGCGCGTCCCCCGCAGATACTGGCGTGCGGCACGTTATTCCGCAGGCTCGCCTCGAGAACGCTGAGGCCCTTCGGCACGCGAACCGTCCTGCCATTGCCGTACGACAGATTGATCATGCCGCCGCGGCGCTCGGCGATGGCGCGCGCGCCCCGTCCGACCAGCACCAATCCGATCAGGCCGAGATAGAAGATCAGGAAATAGTTGACGACGCTTTCCAGCACTTCCTGTTCGGCAACGGTACCGACCTGGCGTTGGGAAAGATTGTCGGCCCGCCATTCGTCGCTCTCGCTGTCGGCCACGACGTTTCGTCCGGCCTGATAAAGACCCAGCATCGCCAATGTCGGCACCAAGACAGCCGCCGCGAGCAGAAACGGCGCCGCGCGCTTGTAGAACGCTTTCATCCGCAGCCAGAAATAAAGCCCGATGCAGCCATGTATCCATGCGATCAGCAGGAGCGCATACATCTGCAAGATCTTGTAAGGCCATGTCACCCAGTACGCGTAGAGCACCTGCGGGTAGTGTCTTTCCTGTCCGAACAGGGCCGGCCCGAGCCGCACGCCGATGATGTGGGCGATGATGAGCGCCGGGATACTCAGGCCGAGCACAAGTTGCAGGGGCTCGATCGCCTTCCAGCGAAATTGCCGCCGCTCATAAAACGCCCATATGCCGAGTCCGGCATGCACCAGCGCCGCCGCATAGAACACGATGGCAACGGGCGGAAATTGCCAGAACAGGATGTGGTAGTACAAACCCGTTGCAAGCGCGTCTGCGGAGATATTGCCGAGCGCGTGGTTGAGAAAATGGCTGACCAGGTAAGTGAACAACACCGCGCCACAGGTCAGCCGAACCTGCCGGATGCTGATGCCTCGGATCATTCTCATGATCTGCTGCTGGGAGAGTTGGGCCATGTGCTCCAATTGAAGGCTCATCGATGAATAGATCACGATGATAAAGTTTTATTCCCGCTGTGACCAC
>JAICIT010000056.1 GCA_025960445.1 Bradyrhizobium sp.
CGAGCAAGGCGCGGGTGTAGGGATGTTTCGGCGCGGTGAAGACCTGCTCGACCAACCCCTGCTCGACGATCTTGCCGCCATTCATGACGCAGACCACATCGGCGATGCGCCGCACGATGCCGAGATCGTGCGTGATGAACAACAAGCTCATGCCTAGCCGGGCACGAATTTCCGCGAGCAAGGTCAGAATCTGTGCCTGAACGGTGACGTCGAGCGCGGTGGTCGGCTCGTCCGCGATCAGCAGGTCGGGCTCATTGGCAAGCGCCATCGCGATCATCACGCGTTGGCGCTGGCCGCCGGACAATTGATGCGGATAGCTGCCAAGCCGCGTCTCCGGATCGGGAATTCCGACCTGCGTGAGCAACTCGAGTGTCCGCGTCCGCGCCTTGGCGCCGCTGATGCCGCTGTGAAGTTGCAGGATCTCGCCGATCTGAGACTCGATCGTGTGCAGCGGATTTAGCGAGGTCATCGGCTCCTGAAAGATGATTGATATATCGTTGCCGCGAATGCCGCGAATTTCCCGATCCGAAAGCGCCAGTAATTCCCTCCCCTTGAAGCGAATGCTCCCCGAAGGATGCGACGCCGTCGGATACGGCAAGAGCTTCAGGATCGAGAGCGCGCTGACCGATTTTCCAGAACCGGATTCGCCGACCAGCGCGACGCACTCACCGGGCTTGATCGCATAGGAAATATGATCAACCGCGACGGAACTGCCGCTTGGCTGATGAAAGGCCACCGACAAATCGCGGACGTCGAGCAGAGGTTGGTTGATCGCATCCATCGCGCTACCTGAACGTCTTGCGCGGATCGAACGCATCGCGCACGGCTTCGCCGATGAAAATCAGCAGCGACAACATGATCGCGACCGCAAAGAACCCGGTGAAGCCGAGCCACGGCGCCTGAACGTTGGCCTTCCCCTGCGACAGCAGTTCGCCCAAGGACGGCGAACCCGGTGGCAAACCAAAGCCGAGGAAGTCGAGTGCGGTTAAGGTCATCACCGACGAGGAGACGATGAACGGCAGGAAGGTCATGGTCGCCACCATCGCGTTCGGCAACAAGTGCCTCAACATGATGACGGGATTGGAGACGCCGAGGGCGCGAGCGGCCATGATGTATTCGAAATTGCGGCCGCGCAGAAATTCGGCGCGCACCAGGCCGACCAGCGACACCCATGAGAACAACAAGAGAATCCCGAGCAGCACGAAAAAGCCGGGCACGAGCACCGAGGACAGGATCAGCAACAGATACAGTGATGGTATGGCGGTCCACACTTCGATGAAGCGCTGAAAACCAAGATCGATCCAGCCGCCGAAATAGCCCTGCACCCCACCGGCGGCGACGCCAATAATCGAAGAGATAATGGTCAGGCTAAGCCCGAACAGCACGGAAATGCGAAAGCCGTAGATCAGCCGCGCGACCACGTCACGGCCCTGATCGTCGGTGCCGAGCCAGTTGTATTCGAGGTCACGGCAGCTCTTCAGGCCCTTTTTCTGCACCACGTCCTTGCATTCCGCTTCGGTCAGCATCCAGGTCGGCTTCGAGGGCGCGGGCGTCGGCAAATCGAGATTGTGGGTGTCGTAAGAATAGCGGATCAGCGGCCACACGATGGTGCCGCCCTTATCCTTGATCAGCTTCTGCAGATAGGGATCGCGATAATCGGCGGCCGTCTCGAAATCGCCGCCGAAGGTGGTCTCGGAATAGGTGACGAATGCCGGCCAATAGAGATGGCCGTCGAACTTGATGAGGAACGGACGATCGTTTGCGATGAACTCGGCGAACAGCGAAACAAAGAACAGGATCATGAAGATCCAGAACGACCAGTAGCCCCTGCGGTTGGATTTGAAATTCTGCCAGCGGCGGCGATTGATCGGCGAGGGAGTGAACGGGTGATGGGTCGCCGGCACGGCATCGCCGAGCGGTGCCTGGGTCGTGGTTTCGATTGGCGGCGGCGCGAGGATTGTCATCAGACCTCCCGCGCTTCGAAATCGATTCGCGGATCGATCCACATGTAGGCGAGGTCGGAGATCAGATTGACGACAAGCCCGACCAGCGAAAAGATAAAGAGCGTTCCGAATACCACGGGATAGTCGCGATTGAGCACACTCTCAAACCCGAGCAGGCCCAACCCATCCAGCGAGAAGATGGTTTCGATCAGCAGCGAGCCTGAGAAGAAGGCGTGAATGAATGCGCCGGGAAAGCCGGCAATGACGATCAGCATGGCGTTTCGGAAAATGTGATTGTAGAGCACCTGCCGTTGGCTGCAGCCCTTGGCGCGCGCGGTCATCACATATTGCTTGCGGATTTCATCCAGGAACGAATTTTTGGTGAGCAGCGTCATGGTCGCGAAAGCGCCCAATGCCATTGATATCAGCGGCAGGGTGATGTGCCAGAAATAATCCAGGATCTTCCAGTACCAGGGAAATTGTGACCAGCCGTCCGAAGTCAGCCCGCGCAGCGGAAAAATGTTGAAGAACGAACCGCCGGCGAAGAGGATGATCAAAAGAATCGCGAACAGAAATCCCGGGATCGCAAAGCCAACGATGATCGCCGCTGACGTCCAGGTATCGAATTTGGAGCCATCCATCACAGCCTTGCGGATGCCCAGCGGGATGGAGATCATGTAGGTCAACAGCGTCATCCATATCCCGAGCGACATCGAGACCGGCAGCTTCTCCTTGATCAGTTGCAGCACGCTGACATCGCGGAAGTAGCTCTTGCCGAAATCAAACCGGGCAAAATTCCACACCATCAGCGCAAAGCGTTCCGGCGCCGGCTTGTCGAAACCGAATTGCTTTTCCAGGCTCTTGATGAAGTCAGGATCAAGCCCTTGCGCGCCGCGGTATTTCGAGTTGACGGCATCAGCGGAGGCGCCAACCTGGGCGCGCGCGCCGAAGTCGCCGCCGGCTGCGCCCGAAATCCGCGACGTGCCGCCAGTATCGGCTCCTGACAGCTGCGCGATCACGCGCTCCACCGGGCCGCCCGGCGCGAACTGCACCACGACAAAGGATACGAACAGGATTCCCAACAACGTCGGGAGCATCAGAAAAATTCGGCGGGCGATGTAGGCGGTCATGAATTATTTCGCCTGCTCCGCCCTGGCTACTTTATCGGGATCGGTCCACCAATTTTCCGGAGCGCCGACTCCTTGCGCGTAACGTGGCGGCTTCGCCGGATGAGCAAATACATCCCAGTAGGCGATCGGATGGCTGGTTCGATACCATTGCGGGACCCAGTAGCGCCCGGCCCGGAACACCCGATCAAAAGCGCGACAAGCGATCGTCAGCTCGGCCCGGCTATTAGCGCCGATGATCTTTTCGAGCAGCGCATCAATTGCCGGGTTGGCGATGCCCGCAAGATTGTACGAGCCTTTGGTTGCAGCAGCCTGGGAGGAGAAGAACGGCCGCATGGTATCGCCGGGGGTCGCCGACATGCTGAAGCGTTCGATCGTCATGTCGAAATCGAAGTCTTCCACACGAGCGCGATATTGCACGGGGTCGACAATCCGCAAGGTAGCTTCAATCCCGACCGTGCCGAGGTTTTTAATGTAGGGCGCATGGTGCGGTTGGAGCGAGGGTTCGTCGGCCAGAAACTCGATTCTGAAAGCTTCGCCATTGGGCAGTACCCGCTTGCCGTCCTTGATGACAAGGCCGGCCTCCTGCAAAAGTTGCGAGGCTTTGCGCAGCAACGTTCGATCCTGCCCCGATCCGTCCGATACCGGCGGCACGAACGGTGCCGCAAACACCTCGTCCGGCACCTGACCGCGGAATGCTTCCAGCAGCTTGAGTTCTTCCGGCGATGGCGGTCCGTCCGCCATCATATCCGAGTTCTGGAATGGTGAATGGGTGCGCGCATAGGCGCCATACATGATGGTCTTGTTGGTCCATTCGAAATCAAATGCCTGGATCAGCGCTTCGCGCACCCGCGAATCCCGGAACTTGTCGCGACGGGTATTGATGAACCAGCCTTGCGCCCCGGAGGGGGTTTCGTCCGGCAGGGTTTCGCGCTTCACCCGGCCGTCCTTGACCGCGGGAAAATCATAACGCGTTGCCCATACTCGAGCGGTGAATTCTTCGCGAAACAGATAGCTCCTTGCGGTGAAGCCCTCGAAAGCGACGTCGCGGTCACGATAAAATTCATACCGCACCACATCGAAATTGTAGCTGCCGCGAGTGACCGGAAGCTCGGCGCCCCACCAATCCTTTACCCGCTCAAATTCGATGTAGCGGTTGACTTCAAACTTCCCGACCTTGTACGGCCCTGATCCCAGCGGGATATCGAGAGTAGATTCGTCGAATGGCCGGCTCGCGTAATAAGCTTTTGAAAAGATCGGCAGGCCCGCCACATAGAGCGGTACGTCGCGGGCGCGCTTTTCGGCAAAGGTAACGTCAAGCGTCGCGTCATCCGGCGCTTCTGCTTTCACCATATCCCGCAACTGTGTCAGGATCAGCGGATGACCCTTGGCCTTTAACGTCGTCAACGAGAACGCAGCATCATGCGCGGTCAGCTTTGAGCCGTCATGAAATTTAGCTTCGGGACGAATGGTAAATCGATAGGTCAGCTTGTCGGCGGAAATCTGCACCGATTTTGCGACCAGCCCATACATCGCATCTGGCTCGTCATTGGCGCGCGCCATCAACGGCGCAAACGTCATGTCCATGCCCTGCGCGCCGTCGCCCTTCAGGATGTAGGCATTCAGCGAGTTGAAGGTCTGGTACGACTGATTATACGCGCGAACCGAGGGAATCAGCGAAAACGTCCCGCCCTTCGGGGCCGACACGTTGACATAATCGAAGTGCTGAAAGTCGGCGGGATATTTCAGGTCGCCAAACACCGATAGGCCGTGAACATTCGCACTGACATCGACGGCGCTAGCCGGGCGCAACAGCGGTGCGCTCAGCGCGCCAGCGCCGAGGCCGAGCACATGCCGGCGGGAGAACAGCGCCATGCGTGCATCCTTCAAGAGCGCTTGCCGATCCTGGCGGCCTTCTCGGCATCGTACCACCACAGTGACGGCAATCCGGAACGGCCGTATTTCGGCAGCGGCTCGGCGTGGCTGAAGCGGTCCCAACGAGCATAACGCGAAAACGGATAGGTGAACTGCGGCACGACGTAGAAATTCCACAGCAGCACGCGATCGAGCGCCCGGGTTGCGGCCACTAGCCCGGCGCGGTCCTTGGCAAAGATCACCTTGTCAATCAGCGCGTCCACCGCCGGATTCTTGATGCCGACCGTGTTTTTCGAACCAGGTTGATCGGCCGCCTGCGATCCCCAAAACTCCCGCTGCTCATTGCCCGGCGACAGGGACTCCGGCCAGACATCGATGATGACGTCGAAATCGAAGCTGCGTATCCGGTTTTGATATTGCGCATCGTCGACGACGCGGATCGACGTCGTCACGCCGATGCGTTCAAGCGATGGTTTATAGAATAGTCCAATGCGCTCAGCCGATGGATCCTGCACCAGGATTTCGACGGCAACCGGCTTGCCGGCGGGATCCACAAGCTTGCGATCGCGGATCTCGCAGCCCGCTTCTTTCAGAAGCTTAATGCTCTCGCGCAGATTGGCTCGGACCGCTTCGGGATTGCCGCCGATCGGATTGGTGTAGGGCGTGGTGAAGACTTCGACGGGCACCTTGTCGCGCACGGTCTCCAGAATCTGAAGCTCCTCGCCCTGCGGTAATCCCGATGAGGCAAGCTCGGTCCCGTCGAAGTAGCTGTTGATGCGTTTGTATTGCCCGTAAAACAGCTGCTTGTTCATTTCCTCGAAGTCATAGGCGTAGTTGAAGGCACGACGCAGCCTGGCATCCTTGAACTGTTCACGGCGCAGATTGAGCACGAAACCCTGCATTCGGCCGGAATCGTTGATTGGGAATTCTTCCTTGATCACACGTTTTTCGGTGACTGCGGGAAAGTCGTAGGCGGTCGCCCATTGCTTGGCCGAATTCTCCGCAATCCAATCGGCCTGGTCGGCCTTGAAGGCTTCCAGCGCGACCAGGTTGTCGCGAAAGAACTCAAAACGCATTTCATCGAAATTATTTTGGCCGACCTGGGTGGGAAGGTTGGCGCCCCAATAATCCTTCACTCGCTCCAGCCTCACGGAACGTCCAGCAACGAACTCGCCGATGCGATAAGGTCCGGACCCCAGCGGCGGCTCCAGCGTGGTTGCGGAGATGTCGCGCTTGCGACCTTGGCTATCGTTGCCTTCCCAATAATGCTTGGGCAGAACGATGAGTTCACCGACGATGGTCGGCAGTTCGCGGTTTCCCGGAGAGTCGAAGGTGAATTTGACTTCGCGATCGCCGGTTTTTTCACTTTTGACGACGTGCCGATAATACGAGCGATACATCGGGCTGTATTTTTTCAGGACCTCGATCGAGAAAATCACGTCCTCAGGCGTCACCGGCTTGCCGTCCTGCCATCGCGCATCCTTGCGCAGGCGATAAATCACCCATGAGAAATCATCCGGATGCGCGGCGCTCTCGGCGAGCAGCCCGTACTCGGTGCCGACCTCATCCTGCGATCGCGCCATCAGCGTCTCGTAAATCATCGCAGCCGCCGGCGCGATCGAGCCTTTGACGCCGGCGACGGCGATGTTGAAATTATCGAACGTCCCGATCGATATCATGCGGACGCTGCCGCCCTTTGGCGCATCGGGGTTGACATAGTCGAAGCGTTTGAAGCCGGCGGGATATTTGACCTCCCCGAACAGGGAAAGCGCGTGTCGCCAAACCGGTTCTTCCGTAGCCTTCTGCGCGTGCGCCGGGAGAATGGTTGCCGTCCCCAAAGACGGAGCGGCTGCGGCCAAGGCGGCGCCCTGCAAAAGATGTCTTCGGGTAATCGTCAATCAGAAGTTCCTGTGTAGGGGGAAAGATCCGTTAGAGGCGCAATATACGGCAACGTTTCGACGGATTAACTTGCTTTTTCCTCATGATACTAGGTTGTGAATGCCCCGGCTGCGGCGAAACGTCCCGAAGTAGCCGTCGGGAACAGCAAAAACGGCCAGGCAATCGCCCGGCCGCTTTCGGAGAGGACCATGGGCCGAATGGCCTTTTTCGGGCAGCTACTTTGGCGCCGCTACTTTGAAGCGGTCGGGAGCGGTTCCGGCTTATCCGATAGCGTGCGCAGATAAGCGATTACGTCGGCGCGCTCGCTATCCTTCTGGATGCCGGCAAAGCCCATCGCGGTACCGGGAATAAAGCCTTTGGGATTGGCGATGAACTTGTTGAGGTCATCATAAGTCCAGGTGCCGCCTTTGGCCTTCATGGCCGCCGAGAAATTGAACCCGCCGCGATCCTCGCCCCTCTTGTCACCAACGATCCCGTAAAGGTTCGGCCCGACACGATTGGGGCCGCCCTTCTCGAAGGTGTGACAGGCCTGGCATTTCTTCGCCGCCGCCGCACCCTTTTCGACCGAGGCGGTCTGCAACAACTTTTCGATCGGCTCGGACGGCGCGGGCGCGGCTTCCTTGGCGCCGCCCGTTTCCGTTTCCTTTGCGATGATTTCGTAACCCGGCTTTTCCGGCAGCTTGGGCGCAAACAGCGCCGAGGCGGTGAAGTTCGTAATCAGCAGCACAAGGCAGGTGCCGAGAACCGCACCAAGAATCTTGTTGAGTTCGAAGGAGTCCATTTGGGATCAAGGCTCCAGGCCGGAATTGTCGTGTACAGGCCGGCGAGAAGCGGCCGCGAACGCATCAGGAATCAGGCTTTCGCACCGCACCCCGAGCGACGATCAGATATCGGTTTGCCCGTGCTCTGGCAACCCGTATAAACGCCCGGGCTTTCGACCCATCCCCATCGTTTTCGGCCCGTTATCAAACGGGCGCAGACCTCACTCCGATGACCCAAGACCGCACTTTGGTGCTGATTCCCGCCCGCATGGCGGCAACCCGGTTGCCGGGCAAGCCATTGCTGGATATTGCCGGGTTGCCGATGATCGTGCACGTGGTGCGTCGGGCTGAAGCTGCCCGGATCGGCCGCGTAGCGGTTGCCACCGACACACCGGAAATTGCCGCTGTCGTGAACTCGCATGGCGGCGAAGCGGTGATGACCCGCGCCGACCACGCCTCGGGATCGGATCGGATCCATGAGGCGCTTTGCAAGCTCGATCCCGAAGACAACATCGAGATGGTGGTCAACCTGCAGGGCGACCTGCCAACCATTCCGCCGCAGGACGTGCGCGCCGCGCTCAAGCTGCTCGACGATTCAAGCGTCGATATTGCAACTTTGACCGCCGAAATCCGCGACGATGAAGAACACACGACCCCAAGCGTGGTGAAGCTGGTCGGCTCACTCGTCGGCGACAAAAGGCTTCGCGCATTATATTTCACCCGTGCCACCGCGCCCTATGGTAACGGCCCGCGCTACCATCACATCGGTCTCTACGCCTATCGGCGTCAGGCGCTGGAGCGCTACGTAAAGCTGCCGCCGTCGATTCTGGAATGCCGCGAGAAGCTGGAACAACTAAGGGCCCTGGAAGCCGGAATGCGGATCGACGCTGCCATCGTGGATACGGTGCCGCTCGGGGTCGATACGCCGGCTGACCTGGAAACCGCCCGGCGCATACTGGCAAAAGGCTGAGTGGCTGATAAAAGGCGCCATGATCAAAGCATCGACCACACCCAAAAAGATCGCATTCCAGGGCGAGCCGGGCGCGAATTCCCACATCGCCCTGCTCGAGGCCTATCCCAACGCCGAGCCGCTGCCCTGCCCCACCTTTGAAGATGCGCTCGGCGCGATCGCATCGGGTGACGCTGATCTCGGCATGATCCCGATCGAAAACTCGGTCGCTGGTCGCGTGGCCGACATCCACCATCTGTTGCCGCAATCCGGCCTGTTCATCGTCGGCGAATGGTTTCTGCCGATTCGTCATCAATTGATGGCGCCGCGCGGCGCTGCCCTTGCCGACATCAAGACGGTGGAGAGCCATGTTCATGCACTCGGCCAATGCCGCAATACAATTCGCAAGCTTGGCATCCGACCGATCGTGTCGGGCGATACAGCGGGCGCGGCCCGGCTGATCGCCCAGCGCGGTGATAAACACTGCGCTGCCATTGCCTCGCGGCTGGCGGCGGAAATCTACGGGCTCGATATCCTCGCGGAAGACGTCGAGGACGAGACCCACAACACCACGCGATTTGTGCTGCTGGCGCGCGAGGAAAAATGGGCCGCGCAGAATTCCGGCCCGCTGGTAACCTCGTTTGTTTTCCGGGTGCGCAACCTGCCGGCGGCGCTCTACAAGGCCATGGGCGGCTTTGCTACCAACGGCGTCAACATGACCAAGCTGGAAAGCTATATGGTCGACGGCAATTTCTTCGCCACGCAATTCTACGCCGATGTCGATGGCCATCCCGAGGACAAGAATCTGGCGTTTGCGCTGGAGGAGCTGAAATTCTTCTCCCGCGAATTCAGGATCGTTGGTGTCTATCCGGGTCACCCGTTTCGCGCGACGTTCCGCGAGAAAGCGGAATGAGCATTGGCCAGCTTCACGCATTGCCTAACTGCTCGACCGCGGCGGCCCACAGGCGCCAAAACTCGGGAGTGTTCTCGACGGCCGTCTGCACCATGACAAGCTTGGACGCAGGATCAATGCAGAGGCGCTGCCCCAGGC